>JBKQKT010000023.1:0-7829 GCA_052147365.1 Candidatus Korobacteraceae bacterium
TCCTTCATTCTCCGCGAAGACGGCCGTCTCAACGAACTGCTCATCGACCAGTCGCTCGATCTCAGCCCCGAGCACGTTCCCGGAATCACGCACGTTTCCTCCTGTGCCGAAGCCGCCGAACTGGCGCGCTCCCAGCAATTCAACCTGATCGTGACCAACCTCACCGTCGGCGACATGAACGCGGCGCAGTTGGCGAGTGATGTGAAGCAGGCCGGACTCGATGTTCCAGTGGTAGTGCTCGGATATGACTATCGCGAGATCAAGAATTTCGTGGCCCGCAATCCCGTCACCGACATCGAGCGTATTTTTCTCTGGCAGGGCAATGCCCGCATCCTGATTGCGATCGTCAAGTACATAGAAGACCAGCGCAACGTCCTCCACGACACCAGGGCCATGGGCGTGCCCGTGCTGCTGGTAGTCGAGGACAACATCCGCTACTACTCATCCTTCCTGCCCATGATCTATACCGAACTGATCAAGCAATCCAGGCGCGTGATCCAGGAGGGCCTCAACGTGGCGCACAAGCTGGTGCGCATGCAGGCGCGCCCAAGGATTCTGCTCAGTTCGAACTTCGAAGACGCCTCCCGCCTGGTGCAGGAGTACCGCAACTATCTCTTCGGCATGGTCTCCGATGTGGAGTTTCCCTGGGAGGGCAAACTAAGTCCCGAAGCCGGTTTTGAGCTGGCGCGCATGGTGAAGAGCCTGGTGCCGGATGCGCCTGTAGTCCTGCAAACCAGCCGCACCGAATTCCGCCCACGCGCCCACGCCGCCGGCTATTCGTTTCTGCGCAAACGCTCGCAAACGCTGCTACAGGATTTGCGCGGGATCTTAACCGAACAATTCGGTTTTGGCGACTTCGTATTTCGTCTGCCCGATGCGAGCGAAGTGGGGAGAGCCAAGGACATGAACGAACTGGAAGAGCAATTGCAAATCGTCCCAGACGAAAGCATCGTCTTCCACTCGCAGAGCAACCACTTCTCCCACTGGCTGATGGCGCGCACCGAGTTCGCCCTGGCGGCCAAGTTGCGCCCAAGAAAAGTTTCGGATTTCCCCAGCTACGATCATCTTCGCCGCGATCTTATCGAATCGATCAACGACTATCGCCGCGAACAGAGCGAGGTCCTGATCGGCGACTTCCGCGCCGACACCTTCCAGCCCTCGGTATCAAGTTTTTTGCGCATCGGTTCCGGTTCGCTAGGAGGCAAAGCCCGCGGCTTGGCCTTCGTTCGTCACCTCTTGCGCAAGAGCCGCATCACCCGCCGTTATCCCGGAGTTCGCATCTCGGTTCCTCCCGCCGTTGTCCTCGCCACCGATGTCTTCGATGAATTCGTGACCGAGAACAACCTCCTCGACTTAGCCTTGCATTCAGAAGATGACGCGGAAATCTATCGCAAGTTCCTGGCTGCGCCTCTCTCCGCCGCGCTCACCGAAGACCTGAAATCGTTCCTCGCCGAAGTAACTCATCCCTTGGCCGTGCGCTCCTCGAGCCTCCTGGAGGACTCGCAATACCAACCTTTCACCGGCGTCTACGAAACCTTCATGCTGGGCAACCAGCAGCCAAATCTAGAAGCGCGTCTGGAGGCGCTCAGCGAAGCCATCCGCCGCGTCTACGCTTCGACCTTCAGCCGTCATGCCAAGGCCTACGTGCGAGCCACCCCTTATCGTCTCGAAGAAGAAAAAATGGCGGTGATTCTCCAGCAGGTTGTAGGCACGCGGCACGGCGAACGCTTCTATCCCGATTTCTCTGGAGTAGTCCGCTCGCGCAACTACTATCCCGTTCCTCCCATGACCTTCGAAGACGGTATAGCAGCCGTAGCTCTGGGTCTCGGTCGCGCCGTCGTCGATGGCGGCAAGTGTTTGACGTTCTGCCCGCGCTATCCCCGCAACCTGGTGCAGTTTTCTTGCGTCGAAGACATTCTGAACAACTCGCAGTCCGAATTCTGGGCTCTGGAACTCGATGGCGCAGCCGAGGGCCGTTCCGGACATTGGCACGAGCGCCGCTTTGGTCTCGACGCCGCCGAAGCCGACGGCACATTGCGAGCCTTGGCCTCGACCTACTCCAAGGACAACCACGCCGTCTACGATGGAGTAAGCCGTCCCGGCTCGCGCATCGTGACTTTTGCTCCCATGCTCAAGCACGGGACCTTCCCATTGGCTGAAATTCTCGATGATCTGGTTCGCGCCGGCGAAGATGGCCTGGGCAATCCCGTGGAGATCGAATTTGCCGTGCGTCTCCCCCAGGAAACGGATTCGTCGACCGCGCAGGTAGCCGAGTTTGGCTTTCTGCAAATCCGCCCGCTAACGCTCTCCCGCGATACCGAGGACTTGGCTTTAGACGATGTGCAACCCGAGCAGTTAATCTGTCAGAGCAGCAAAGTTCTGGGCAACGGACGCATCGACGATCTCTACGATGTAATAGTAGTCGATTCACAGCGCTTCGAGCGCGGCCAAAGCCAGGAAGTAGCCGCGGCCGTTTCCCGCTTCAATCGCCGACTCAGCGAACACAATCGCCCCTATCTGCTCATCGGCGTAGGCCGCTGGGGATCGACTGAACCGTGGCTGGGTATTCCGGTAGAGTGGGACGAGATCAGCGGCGCCCGTGTGATCGTCGAAGCCGGATTCCGCGACTTCCGAGTCACTCCCTCGCAAGGCAGCCATTTCTTCCAGAACCTGACCGCCTTTCAGATCGGCTATTTCACGGTGAACCCAGACGCCGGCGAAGGCACGGTCGATTGGGAGTGGTTGACGGAACAACCGGCCGTGGAAGAACAAGGCTGCGTCCGCCATTTACGCTTCGCGAACCCAATTCGCATAGTGATGAACAGCCGGACCAGTCAAGGCGTAATCTTCAAGCCGGAGCCGCAAATCACGTAGGGACGGCCGCCCTCGGCCGTCCAGTCGGGCGCAGCCCGACAGCGCTTGGCTGAGAGCCGAGACCTAGCTTCCGCTCTCTAGAATCACGACCAGCCGTCGCGGCCCATGCGCGCCCTGCACCAGAATCTTCTCAATATCAGCAGTGCGGCTCGACCCGCTGATGACGCAAGCGAAGGAGTTGCGATCAAGGATTCGTTCCTGCGAGACGCGGCCAAGAGCAGTTGTAAGATCGGGAACCAGTTGCGCCGTCGTCGCATAAACGATGTGACAGGGAGCGATCACCGAAGCGCCCCGTCCGCCGCAAGAGGCGGTCACGAGAATCGATCCGGTCTGCGCGATGAGAGCCTCGGCGAGCGTAACCGTTGCCTGCGAAGCTTCCGGCGGAGCGCCCTGGCTCGACCAGCGAATCGATCGATCCGGGGCAGCCAGTTCGCTCGCCATTTCGATCAGCCGGCGCAATGACGGATCGTCTTGCACAAAAATTTCACCTGCGGGCAGAGACTGCAGGACCTCGGAAAGCTGTCGAGCGCTCGCGGCGGAATCGGCGGTCAACGCGCATTCCATAAGGTTCGAAACGCACTCCTGCTGGAAACGTTCGAGAGGATCGGCAACGGGCTCAAAGATCGCGCGGTCCGACGCCAGCGCGGCCGGCTCTGGGACCACGGTGCGCAAACCAGCGCGTATCCGTTCCAGAATCCGTTCGCGACTCGAATTTTCAGTTTGCGCTTCTTCAGTTTGGGTCATTTCAGTTTGAGTCAAGGCCCTTTCTCCAGCGCGCGCGAAATGATTTAGATGGCAACGGCACCGGCGAGCGGTACCGGTTCCACACCCGCATCGGATCGACAATCGATCCTGCGAGCCCCATTCCGTAGAGGACGCGAAGAGCCGTGCGCGCCGACCAGCCACCCAGCGCGTAGATCCGCGGATGAAGCATAACGGAGCGCCAAGCGTGAAACATCATCCGCTCACTCGACTTTGTAGCTCCCGCCTCGGTGGCATTCCTGCGGTTTTGCAGCAGGTGGTGAGCCAGATCGATCTTCACCGGACAAACGCTGGTGCAAGCGCCGCACAGCGACGACGCATACGACAGGTGCTTGAACTCGGCGATGCCATTCAGATGTGGTGTAAGCACGCTGCCAATCGGTCCGGGATAAGTCGTGCCATAAGTGTGCCCTCCGATGTGGCGAAACACGGGACAGATATTCAAACACGCGCCGCAGCGAATGCAGTGCAGCACCTCGCGTTGCTCGGCATCAGCCAGCAACTGGCTGCGTCCGTTGTCGACCAACACCACATGGAATTCGTCCGGCCCGTCCGCTTCGCCCGGACGCCGCGGACCGCCAATCAGCGTGCCATAAGTCGTAATGCCTTGCCCCGTGCCGGAAGTCGCGAGCACCGGCCAAAGCACAGCCAGATCCTCGAGCCGTGGAATGATCTTCTCAAGGCCCGTAACCACCACGTGAATGCGAGGGACGCTGGTGCACAGGCGACCGTTGCCTTCATTGGTGGAAATGGCAATGACGCCGGCATCCGCCACCAGAAAATTCGCGCCTGAAATACCCATCTCGGCGGCAAAAAAAGCCTCGCGCAATTTGCGCCGCGCAACCGCCATCAAATCCCGCGGATCGTCGCTCGTGATTGCCGGGTCCAATTTTTCGCGAAACAGCTGCGCGATTTGGCCACGATTAAGATGCATCGCCGGAGTGACAATGTGGTACGGCGGTTCCTCGCGCAACTGCACAATGAACTCGCCCAAATCGGTTTCCCAGACCTTGATGCCCGCTTTTTCCAGAACCGGACTGAGATGGATTTCTTCCGTCACCATGGATTTCGACTTCACCACCGTGCGCACTCCGAGCCGCGTGGCAAGATTCTTGACGTAAGTGCAAGCCTCTTCGCTGTTGGCTGCCCAAAAAACGTGTCCGCCGCGCGCCACCACTTTTTCTTCAAACTGCAAAAGATAGCGGTCCAGGTGATTGATGGCTTCCCGCTTGATCTCCTGACATTTCTGGCGAGCCGCTTCCCAGTCCTTGATCCGCGCGCGGCCCTTGAGATGCGCGACATCGTAGCTGTCCATGCCGCGCCGGATGATCTCGCGGTGCATCAAGTCCGCCGATTTCACGGCGGCGTCTTGCAGAAAGCGTTGTGCCGCGGTGCTCACGATTTCTCCTGCGCCGGAGCTTGATTCGCCGGAGCTTGACTGGCGAGAATGCTGGCTAGATAGATGGTGCGAGCAGCTGCCCGGCGCTTGCCGAGAATGCCTTGCAGATGCATGAGACAACTGGGATCGATCGCGGTGACGAACTCGGCGCCGGTCGCATTCACGCTGTCTGCTTTGGAATTTCCCATGGCGCCGGAAATATCGGCGAACTTGGCGGCAAAGGTTCCACCGAAACCGCAGCATTCATCAAAGCGGATCATCTCTACCAGCTTCAGCCCGTCCACCTGGCGCAAAAGTTGGAGAGGTTCTTCGCGCAGCTTCAGCTCGCGGAGTCCGTGGCAGGAAGCGTGATAGGTAACCGAGTGTGGGAAGCTGGCGCCGACTTGAGTAACGGCGGCGACTTTCACCAGAAATTCCGAAAATTCAAAGGTGCGCTTGCCCAGAGAGATGGCGTCTTCACGCAATGAGCTGTGCGCCAGCAGTTCCGGGTAGAACACGCGGATCACGCTCACACACGAACCGGAAGGGCAGACAACAACCTCGGCATTCTTGAAGACGCGCACAAAATGCTCGGCACACGGTCGCGCTTCGTCCCAATATCCCGTGTTGAGAGCGGGCTGGCCGCAACAAGTCTGGTCTTCCGGGAACTCGACCGCATACCCCACCCGGCGCAACACCTTGACCGTGTCCACCGCCACCTCAGGCAGCAGTTGATCCACGAAGCAAGGCACGAATAGCGATACTTTGCGTTGCACAGCTCATCCTCGGAACTCGTTGTGAACCTCTGTGTCCCCTGTGGTTCGAATTTTTGCCTCAGCCACCAGAGGTGTGCACAGGGAGTCGTTACCGCACCACCAGACCAGTGAACGGATACACATAAGCCATGAGCGTCACGAAAATTCCTACCAAAGCCGCCAGCGCCAAACTGTGAAAAAATACGTAACGCAAAATGTCGCCTTCGTGTCCGTACCACTGGGTCGCGGTGCTGGCCACGACAATGCTCTGGGCGTCAATCATCTTGCCCATGACGCCGCCGCAGCTGTTGGCTCCCGCCATCAGGCTGGGTGCGATTCCAATCTGCTGCGCGGTGATTTTTTGCAAGCTGCCGAATAATACGTTCGATGAAGTATCTGAGCCCGTCAGCGCCACGCCCAGCCAGCCAAGCAATGTTCCAAAAAATGGATAGAGCACACCCGTGCGCGCGAAGGCCAGTCCCATGGTGGCGTCGACTCCCGAGTAGCGAGTCAACACGCCCAGCCCCAGCATCGCCGCGATCGTCAGCAGCGAGAAGCGCACCTTTACAATCGTGCGCCCGTAAATTTTGAAAATATTTGGAATGCTGATTCCCATCACCAGGCCAGAAAGAATGGCCGCCACCAAGATCCCAGATCCCGTCGCGCTCAGCCAGTTCAGGGCGAACACCGCAGGTTCCTTGGCCGGCTTCGGCACCACCGGCGGCACCCGCTGCACCAGATTGTTCAGACCCTTCACCGGAAACGCCGGATTCGTGATCGCGCTCGGCGGCGTATGCCACGCGGCCAGCGACGGGAATACCTTCTCCGGAGTGTTCATCAGGGTCTTGCCCGTCTGCGTACCCCACAGGAACACGGCCACGCTGAGGATGACCCACGGGACCCAGGCGCGGGTGATCTCCGAGCGACTGTAGCCATGAGCGGCGCGAGCGCCCTTACTCTCCTCGTCGGCAAATGTCCAGATCTTCTTCGGATGCCAGACAAACAGAAAGCCAATCAGGCAAATCATGGAGATCACCGCGGCCACGATATTCACCAGCCAGGGACCGTGAAAATTGGAAACCAGGATTTGCGGTATCGTGAACGAAACGCCCGCCACCAGAATCGCCGGCCAAATCTCCACCATGGCGGAGAAACCCGCGAACGCCCAGATCAGCCAGAAAGGAACCAGGATGCAGAAGGGCGCCAGAATACGGCCAGCCATCGCGCCCAGCAGAATTTCACTCATGCCCGTCACCTTGGCCAACGCGATGATGGGAGTGCCCAGCGCGCCGAATGCGACTGGGGCCGTGTTCGCGATCAACGACAAACCCGAAGCCTCGAGCGGTTTAAACCCAAGTCCAATCAGCAGCGCCGCCGTCACCGCCACCGGCGTTCCGAAGCCAGCCGCGCCTTCGAAGAACGCGCCAAAGCAGAACGCGATCAACAACAATTGCAGACGGCGATCCTGCGTGATGCCCGTCATGCTCGATTGCAAAACCTTGAACTGTCCCGCCTCCACCGTCAATTGGTACATAAAAATGACGTTCAAGATGATCCAGCCGATGGGAAACAATCCGTATCCCGCGCCATAGACGGCCGTCGTCGCCGCTAACCGTGCCGGCATGTGGAAGACAAGTACCGCAGTCGCCAGCCCCGTGCTCAGTCCAAGCAAGGCGGCAAAGTGAGCCTTGATGTGCAGCAACGCCAGCGTCCCCAGCAACACCACGATCGGCAGTGCGGCGATCAATGTTGAAAGCCACCAGTGTCCGGTCGGGTCGTAGTTCTGTGGCCACGGAGAGGCCAGCGGCGGAGCCTTCAAAATTATGACAGCAGCAACAATCACTGCGACCAGCGTAGAGATCCACGCCACTGGGTTGGCCGATGTCGAAGAAGCCTTAGACGGAGCGGTTGTCGAGGTCACGCATACCTCCCGAAGCCTATAACAACACTGGTGAGGGATTGTAGTCCTGTAAGCCAGCACATACCAAGCAAGTTCCTAGCAGCACCCCATCTTCACCTCGCCGGTCGCGGTCAGCGGAGGACCGAAGCACTCCCGCGGT
>JBKQKT010000024.1:0-3512 GCA_052147365.1 Candidatus Korobacteraceae bacterium
GTGTACTTGTTGGCAATCAGATACTCAGCGGCTGCGAACCAGTCGTCGAAAACATTCTGTTTCTTTTCAAACATGCCCTGCTCGTGCCAGCTCTCGCCGTACTCGCCGCCGCCGCGCAGATTGGGCACGGCGAACCAGCCACCCCGCTCGATCCACCACGCAAAGGCCGCATTCCAGACAGGTGTCTCGCTCGAGTTGAAGCCGCCGTAGCCGGTCATCAACAGACGCTCTGTCCCATCCTGTTTCAGTCCTTTCTTGCCGGCAATGAACATCGGAACCCGTGTGCCGTCCTTCGACGTGTAGAAAACCTGCTTCAGCTCATATTGGCTGGGGTCGAAGGGAATCTTTGGCTGCGCAAAGACCGTGCGCATGCCGGTTACTGTATCAAGCCGGTAGATCACCGGCGGCTGAATGAACGACTGAAAGGTATAAAACCCATAGCGGTCAGACGGCCGTCCCGAAAGTCCGGACGCAGAGCCAATGCCTTCGTAGTCGATCCTGCCGTCGGGCTTTCCATCCAGCGTGTAGATGGCGGTCTCCGATTTCACGTCCTTGAGTCTCATGACGTAGAGCTTGCCGCCCACGATGGAGAAATTCTGGATGGGATCTTGCGCTTCGGGGACGATGGTCTTCCATGCGTCGGGCTGAATTCCAGGCTCGGCCTTCACGATTCGTCCATTGGGCGCCTTATAGTCGGTTCTCACAATCCACGTGCCCTTGGCGTAAATGGCAGAGAAACGCGAGTCCACGCCCCACACCAGAATGTTGAACTCCGATCCAGGTTTGCTCAAGTCGCGATAGACAATATCAACGCGCCGGGCAGGAACCCCGCGCTCGATATGGACGACAAGATAGCGGCCGTCATCGGTCACATCGGCGCTGATCAGGTCGTTCGGCCCCAGCGGCTCGCCGTGATACTCGCGGCCCAGGAGGAGCGTGTCGCTGCTGGAGGCTGTCCCCAGCACGTGCTGGTAGAGGAGCGTTCCCGCCTTGTCGCTGCGCGCGTAGTAGAAACCGGCGCCATCGGGAGCAAAGCGTACGCTGTCATAGCGGGCGCTGGGCAACTCGTCTTCCAGCGTCTTGCCGGTCTTCACATTCAACAGGTGGATGGCAGTCTGGTCCGCGCCGCCCTGGCGCACCCGGTAGGCCAGCAGCGTTCCATCGCGGGAGACGTCCGCCAGGCTCACGGAGGTGTTGGGATCGTGGCTCAGAGCGGCAGGGTCAAGCAGCTTTTCGTCCTTCCCCAGCCAGCCGTGACGGACATAGATCGAGGCCTGCTCCTCGACTGCCAGCCGTTTGAGAAAAAAGTAGTTATCGTCGCGCTTAATGGGCATGGACCAGCGCTCGACCTCTTCCAGCGCACGAAGGCCCTCCATCAGCCGGGGCCGGATACTCGCCTGTTTCAGGTAGCTCGCCGTGTAGTCGTTCTGGGCGTTGATGAAGGCGCGGGTCTGAGGGCTTTTGGCGTCTTCCAGCCAGCGGTAGTTGTCAAAAATCTTCGTTCCGAAGTAGTCGTCCACCACCGGAATAGCCTCGACGGCCGGCGGCAGAGGCAGAGTGATGCCCTCGCGGCCATGAATCGTCTGGGCAAAGGCACCCACCCCGACAGCTACCCAAAGCAAAGCTCCCCATCGAAAAGTGCGCTGCATGCAATGTCTCCAACCGACAGGATACCCGAGAGGATGAGAGGCGCGCTTGAATGACAGTTTGTAATGGTTTTTTCAGCATTGGCCTCCACCCCGGTAGAATCAACACCAGTGGCAGAATCGCCCTCAACCGAACCCTCCCTGCCGGCGCGATCCAGATGGGCGCGCGCCCTGGGTCTGCTGCGCCCTTCGCACGCGCACACGGCCTTCACGGGAAGCATCCTGCTGGCGGCTTCCTCGCTACTATCGAGCATCATCGGCCTTGGCCGCGGCAAATTCATCGCATGGCTCTTCGGCGCGGGTCCACAGACCGACGCATACATTGCCGCCTTTCGCCTGCCAGACCTGATGAACAACTTCCTGGTTGGCGGCGCTGTCTCCATCACATTTGTCACCATCCTCAACCGCTATCGCGAGCGCGAAGACGAGGCCGAGGGAGAGCGTGTACTGTTTATCGTGCTCAACCTGATGACAGTGGTTCTCACTGCGGCCACCATCGTGCTCATGTTCCTCGCCGCGCCTTTTATCCGCTTCGCCAACCACGGCTTCACCCCGGCGCAGGTTGCGCTTTGCGCGCACATGACGTGGATTCTGCTTCCCGCTCAGATCTTTCTCTTTATCGGCAGCATATTCTCAGCCGCGCTACAGTTTCGCAAGCAGTTTCTCTATCAGGCAATCACGCCCATTCTCTACAATCTGTGCATCATCGCCAGCGGCGTGTTGCTGCACCGCCAGCTTGGGGTTTCATCTCTGGCGATCGGCGCAACCACAGGATTCCTCCTGGGGTCGTTTGTTCTGAACGCCTGGGGAGCAGCTCGTGCCGGCGTGCGCTACCGCTGGGGCATTGACCTCCACCATCCTGGCCTGCGCTTATGGCTGCACATGACTTTGCCGCTCATGTTTGGCTTCACGCTTCCTTTTCTGGATCAGTACTTCACGGGCTACTACGCCTCGAATATAGCTGGCGCCATTACGCGTCTGGCCAACGCCAAGCAAATCTTTTCCGCGCCCATGGCCATGCTCGCTCAAGCTGCCGGTGTCGCTTCGCTGCCCTTCTTTGCCCAGCTTTGGGCCAAGGGCAAGCACTATGAGTTTGCGGTTGGCGTCGCGGATTCAGTCTCCCGCGTCGTCGCTTTGGGACTGCTGGCGTCTTCGGCCATGATCGCGCTGGCGCAGCCCATCGTTGGCTTGATCTTCGGCGGAGGCCGATTCACTCCAGAGGACGTGCGCCAGACCGCTCTCTTTTTCGCGCTCTATACGCTCTCGCTCTTTCTTTGGTCGGCGCAGTCAATTTTTGCCCGCTCCTTCTACGCCGCTGGAATCACCTGGCTGCCCATGTTGGCCAGCACCGTCATTACGCTCGTCGCGTTTCCTCTCTACAGCCTCGGTTATCACTGGTACGGAGCCGCCGGCCTTGCCTTGGCATCCGATGCCGGCATTGCCCTGCAGGCCATCAGCTTGGCCATGCTGCTTCACCGGCAGCGCATGGTTTCGCTCGCCAGCCTGGATTACGCAGAGATGGGCCGGTGCCTGTTGGCCGGACTCGGAAGCGGCACCGCGGTTTGGATACTGTGGGGTGCTCTGGGAGTGGTGTTCCACAAAATTGCGCCGGGGCGGATTTACTTGACCAACATCACTGTGCTGCTGGCCGGTGCGGCGCTTTGGATGGCCGTGGTGAAATGGGTGCTGGAAAAGACCGGATCGGCGCTGCCCAGGGTGACGATGAGGCGGCTGGGCCTGGGCTGAACGGTCTGCATTGTGGGTCGGAAACACGTCTTTTTGCCGTTCGGACAGACCGGCCAACAGCTGCCATCCCTCAACAGACACAAACGCCCCCGCATCGCCAAGGGCGCTTGTGTTGGACAG
>JBKQKT010000025.1:0-4402 GCA_052147365.1 Candidatus Korobacteraceae bacterium
CCGCTGAGCGTGTTCATGTGGTCGCGCACCTGACGCGCGTGATTGGCCAGGCATGCCCGCCGCGCATCTTCATCCGTGGTTTCGAAAGCGTCGAGGAAAGCTTGTAGGGGCGTCTTCGCGTCCACCACAACATGTTTGCCGCCCGGCAACTTCACCACCAGATCGGGACGGAGCCTCCCTGTTTCCGTGGTCACCGATTCCTGTTCGGCAAAATCGCAATAGGAAAGCATGCCCGCGATCTCAACCACGCGGCGCAACTGAATCTCTCCCCAACGTCCGCGCACATTCGGCGTGCGCAGCGCCCGCACCAGATTTCCTGTCTCAGACTGCAATTCTTTCTGCGTAGTAATCAGCGACTGGACCTGCGCCCGCAGTTCACCGTACGCATCACCACGAGCCACTTCCATCTGCTGAATCTGTGCATCCACCTTATTCAGCGAATCGCGCACTGGAGCGACCATATCCGCGACCGCCTTCTGGCGCGCTTCCAGGTCGCCCCTGGCCTGGCTTTGAAAGCGTTTCAAGGTCTCTTCCGCAATCACCAGAAACGAAGAGTTGTTGCTTTTCAAAGCATCCGCGGCCATCGCTTTGAAGGCGTTGCGCAATTCCTCGCTGGCACGCGTGACCAGTTCGATCTTTTCGTTGCTGGTCTTTCGTTCCGCCTCCAGAGCAGATTCCGCCCTGGCCTTGCCCGCCACCAATTCCGTGTGAGCCCGCTGAAGCCGCTCCAGATCGGTCTTTTCGGCCGCTAATTCCTTTTCCATCAAGGACAAACGTGCGCTGAGCGCCGCTCCTCGCGAGCGCAGCGCCAGCCAAGCAATCAAGCTTCCAAACAACAGGCCGATGACCCCTATGACACTTGGTTCCATAGCGAAGGTAACTTCTCAGGCTGGATTTCAGCTTCTAGCGTAGCACCAGCAACAAGTTTGAGCCGGACGGCATCCTTTCCCAGGATCAAGTTGGTAGGCACAAACTGATGTTACGGGCACCTAGATCGATGATCAGCAGGACCGGTAGACGATTCGCCATCGCGTTTCTGCTGGTAACGAGCACCGTCTCGATTCCGCCGTCGGCCCGAGTGATGGCTTCTTCCCTGGGAATTCCGGCTGGCTCTGAGAATCCTGCCCAGCAAGCGACCGTAAAACCAGCCTCGGCCACATCTCCCGATATTCCTTTCAGCGACTACGATCTCGAGTCCGAAGAGCAGCTTTTCGCCTTGGCCAATCAGGCGCGAGCCCAAGCCGGTGCACCGCTCCTCACGCTCGATGCCGGCCTGACGCGGGCTGCCCGCTTGCATGCCCAAGCGATGTTCGCAGCCCGGCAACTATCGCATGAGTTCCCCGACGAGCCTTCCCTGCCCCAACGTCTGGCGACTGCAGCTCGGACGCAACTCGATCAGGAAGGCGAAAACGTAGCGCTCGATTTCGACGCCGCCGAGGCGCACCAACATCTCATGCTTTCACCCCCGCATCGCGCAAACCTGCTCAACCCGGCTTATAACGTAGTCGGGTTGGGCGTGGTCCGCAGCGGCGACCGGCTGTACATTGTGCAAGATTTCGGCCATGCCCTCCCCAACTATTCCACGACAGAAATAAAGGAACGAATTGCCGCCACCGTGGCGCAAGCGCGCCGACAGGCCAACCAACCGGAGCTTGCCCGCCGCGATCTGCCCAACGCGGACGATGCAGCCTGTTCCATGGCGCAAGCCGACAAGCTCGGTACCGCCTCAGTTCATCAACTCGCGCAACAATATACGGTTCTCACCTATACCAGCCTGCACCCGGAAACGCTGCCGGCAAACGCCAGCCACATGCTTGCCGGCCGCAACCTGCGCAGCTTCTCCGTCGGCGCCTGTTACGCGCGAACGGAGACCTATCCTACGGGGGTGTATTGGGTAGTGCTTTCGCTGGACTGAAATTGGATTGAGCCAACAGCTTCGCTTCTACTTCCCTGCCATTTCCTTCTCCACATCTTCTGCCTTCGAAGGTAGCGCCGCGCTGAGCTTGATCAGCTTGCCGTCCTGATCCACGTAGTAGTCATCTTCGATGCGTGCGCCGAGGTTCTCCTCGGGAATATAAATACCTGGCTCAATCGTGAAGACTTGCCCCGGTCCAAGCAGCGCATCGGGATCGGTGGCATCATGCACGTTCAGGCCAACAGGATGGCCCAGACCGTGGATGAAGTACTTTCCCAGCGGCTCGCCGTGCAGGTCTTTGCCGTGAGTATTGATGTAGTCGTATGCGACCTTGTAGAGCGAGTCCGGGTCCTCGCGCCTCATGTTGGACTTGCCCGACTTGAATGCGGCCTCGGCGGCCTGTTGCGCTCCGAGAACGATATCGTAGATCTCACGCTGGCGCGCGCTGAAATGTCCGCCGATCGGTAGCGTGCGCGTGATGTCGGAGGCGTACATGGAATATTCTCCCGCCGCATCGATCACGACCACATCGCCCGCCTTCATAACGTGTGAATCCTCCGAGTAATGCAGCACGGTCGAGTAGAAACCGGAGCCGACAATCGGCGCATAGGCCGGACGCTCGCAACCGCGCTTGCCCCACTCGTACTGCATGAGAGCGGAAATTTCGAGTTCATTCACGTTGGGCTTTACTGCTTTGAAAGCGGCGAAGTGCGCCGCCACCGATGCATCGACCGCCTTGCGGATCAGCGCGACCTCACCCGCATCTTTCGTGGTGCGCAGCGAATCGATCATGGGCTTCACGTCCTGAAAACTCAGGAACGAGTTCACATTCCTCAGAAATTCCAGCGGCTCGGCGCTGGCCGAGGTCTGATCGTGCGAGGCAACATCGGTGTAAACCACCGGACGCACGCCCGATGTCACCTTCATCACCTCCTCGGGCAGCTTGGCCATATCGTCGACGCGATCGAAGCCGGTAATTCCCGGCCCTTCCGGATTTTCCGGACCGAGTTTAGGCCCGGTCCACTTCTCTTGCGTCAGATTGCGCGGCGGAAGGAAAAGAATCTCAGTGTAGGAGCGCGCTGCTTTGTCCGCCACAGCTTCCGCGGCTGGCGCAACCAGTAACGCCGCTCCCGGCTCGGTCAAGCCGCTGAGATAGTAAAAATTGTCTTCCTGACGAAAACCATAAAGATCATTCGGCCCCTCCCTTTCCATGGGAGCGAAGAGGACGACCACGCCTCCAACTTTTCTGGCCAGGGCTTCACGGCGGGCGTGATAGTCCGAGTTGGGCTGCCGATCGAGGGCAAAAACAACTGTGCCCGCTAGCAGGAGAGAAGAAACAATAAAGAACTTCGCTAGAAAAAAAGAGATCCGCCGCCTTGGCATCGTGCAATCCGTTCCAGTGCCGAGAGTTGCGCCCCCATGATTCATCCGCCGAACCGGCCCAACTGCCAAACCTTCCCAACTATTTCTGCTTGCCGGTCGCGCTCTGCTTCGCCTGCAGGAATGAATCCACATTGCTCTTGTCGATGAGGGCAGAACCAGTACCCACAAAGGCGGGGATTGGCGCAAAACTGTCCTTCGACCAATCCGTTTCGAGCGAAGAAGGCTTGTGGTGATACAAATTGTCGAGCATCTGCATGCCGACAAACGCCATAGTGTAGGGCTTCTGGGAAATTGTAGCGGCAATCGCCCCGCTCTGGATGTATTGCAGTGTCTCGGGATCAGTATCCATGGCCATCACCACTTTGCCCGTGACGTGGTAGCTATTGAGGACACCGGCCACTTCCTTGCCCGACTGCGCCTCCAGGCAAACGAAGGCGTCCACCTGATCTTTTTCCTTGCCGATGATCTGCGTTGTGGTATCGAAGGCGATGCGCGGATCGCCCTGGATATCAACCACGCGCGTGATCTTGATGTTCGGCGTGCGCTCCAGCGCGTCGCGATAGCCGTGCAGGCGGTCCTGCATATTGTGCTGGTCGGGCATGGTGAAGACCACAACGTTGCCCTTGCCCTTCAACTCCTGAGCCAGGCGCTGGCCGCCAGTGATGCCGACCTCATAATTGTTTGTGCCGATGAAGAAAAGACGCTTACTGGCGGGCGCGTCAGAATCCATGGTGATCACGGGAACTCCGGCGGCAATCGCCTTGTCGATGCTGTCTTTCAGCAATACCGGATCGGTCACGCCGAGCAGAATTCCGGTAGCTTTTTGCTGCACCGCCTGGTCAAACGCGTCGCGTTCGGCCTTCGGGTCATAAGTGTTAGGGCCCAGGAAATCTGTGCGCACCTTGAATTGCGAACCGGCCTTGGTAAATCCTGCGCCTGCGGCCTGCCAATACGGTACTTGCAAGTTGGCGGCTACGAAAACGAAGTACTCGCTGGAATCATGAGGGCTGCAGGAGAGTAGCGAGATCGCCAGGAATACCAGCCCAAGAAGAGAAGACAGTTGACGCAAGCGGAGCATCGGATCCTCCTTGGAACTCTGCGAAG
>JBKQKT010000026.1:0-2814 GCA_052147365.1 Candidatus Korobacteraceae bacterium
TCGCCGAAATCCGGCTTGCGCGCCGGATTCGTCTTCACTTCTTCCCGAATGCCCTCGAACTGCCCGCGCCGCACGTTCTCCAGGTTCTGCCGTTCGGGCGTCTGTGCCGCCGCCTCATACAAATACACTGGGACCTTGTAGCGTTTCCATATCTCCTCCCCCACGCGGCGCGCCATGGCGACGCAGTCTTCCAGGGTCACCCCTTCGATCGGAATAAACGGGATCACATCCGCCGCGCCCAGCCGCGGGTGCGCTCCGGTGTGCTTCGTCAGGTCAATGAGTTCGGCTGCCTTGCCGACTCCGCGTATGGCGGCCTCGGCGACGTTCACCGGATCGCCGACCAGGGTAATGACGCAGCGGTTATGGTCGGCGTCCATCTCGCGGTCGAGTAGATAGACGCCGTCCATCTTCATGGCTTCGATGATGGCGTCGACGCGCGACTTGTCGCGCCCTTCCGAAAAGTTCGGTACACATTCGACAAGTGCTGGCATAGCTGGTCGTTGGTAATTAGTAGTTGGTAGTCGGTATTTGACAAATGGCCACGGCGACGCCGTTATCAGCCCAACTCAAGTCCCGAAAACCGAGTGCCAAGTGCTAAGTGCCAAATACGAAATACCAATGACCAATTACCGCTCTTCAGTGCCATGTATATCCCAGCATGAACTGCACCGCGCCATTGATTCCCGGGTTCTTGGTCCCCAACGACGCGTTCGACAGGTGGTAGACCTTGGCAGCAAAGTTGATCGACCGCTGCTCGCGATGGAACCACTGCAAACCCAACTCCGCGCCGCTGGTGAAGTTGACTTGGGACGTGTTGCCTGGCGGAAGGTTCTTGGTGCTGAACAGTACCCCGCCGACGGCCGCGATATACGGCGACACGGTATGTCCGCCGGTGAAGTTCCACTTGGCGATGAAGGGATCGATCCCGCCTGCATATTGAGCGCCATGAATCCAGAACTCATTCAGCGGGATAATGTCCACCGCCATCTCGAAGCTGCCGCGCAGGGCGTTCTGGCCAACCTCGTGGGTCAGCACCCGCCCAAAGCGCCCAGCGAGGACCAGGCTTTGCGCGCTGGGGGTGTTCGCAAACGACTGGCTACCACCGATGAACAGTCCCCAGTTCCAGCCGGGACTGCGAAGCGCATCCACGGGGCCACCCGTTGGCGCCTGTGCCAGGAGCGGGGCGGACGCGAGAAGGCCGAAGAGAACGAAGCGAAGGACTGTCTTCATGAGGATTGTCAGGGACAAACGCAAAACTTATCAGGTTGCGCCCGAAGGAGCAACTCAAGCGAATCGGAAACCTGGTCTCTTTTCTTGAAATCATGGCCATAACAGCCTTACCTGAAGCAGGTAAAAAATTCCCAGTTGCGGAAGAACCCTAAATAACTAACTTCAATGTTGTCAGCAGTATAAAGTCTTGGCACCCCTATTGCACGCTCCTCTCCGTTGCCGTTGGATTGCGTTGCATAACGCGCCCTCTGACGTAGCCCGCTTCACTGGCCGCGGTAGAACCGAGAGTAAGGAGGACAGCGTATGAAACGGATACTAATTTGTGGAGTCCTGCTGGGCTTACTGACCAGCGCGGGTTTTGCGCAGCGAGGACGAGGAATGGGGAGTGTCGGGCCCACCGCGACGACCACCCCTCCGAACGTGAGAATGGCTCCGAGTGCTGTGGGAGTCGCTCCCACCACGCGAGTTCCCCCTAATGCACGAACCGTTTCCGGGACCGCTTCCGGTGGTGCGGGGATCGCCCCAAACGCGGTAACGGCTGCCCCAAGTGTCAATACCACCGGCAGCACTGCCAAGCCGGTTACCCCTAACGCCCGAACCAGCAGTCCGGAGACAGTTGCTCCTAACGCAAGCACTATTGCTCCGGACGCTCAGCAATGACGGTTCTGAGGTAGAGGCTTCCTGCCAGCGGAACCTTGCGGCAGGATACAAGCGATTGTTGGTCACGTGAAACGGGCCGGCTTTGAGCCGGCCCCACTTCACTTCGCGAATTCGCACGAAGGGGACTGTTTGCGCCACGAAAAGCCAGGAGAACGATGACCGACGAATAGTCGGAATTCACGGATTGGAGGGAAGAGATGACGATAGCAGGAAAATTTTGGTCTAGTGGCATTTCTGAACAGGAGGCGATTACCCGGGCCCAACAGGGTGATGCAGAGTCCTTTGAGGCCTTGTACGGGCTGCATAAACGGCGTGTGTATCCGCTCTGCCTGCGAATGACCGGAAATCCTGCTGATGCGGAAGACATGACACAGGAGGCTTTCCTGCAGCTCTATCGCAAGATTTCGACGTTCCGCGGCGAATCCGCCTTTTCCACCTGGCTTCATCGCCTAACCGTGAACGTAGTGCTTATGCACCGTCGCAAGAAACGATTGCCTGAGGTTTCGCTGGAGGAGGTTCTCGAGTCGCACAAGGAAGACGGCCCGACGAAGGACCTGGGCAAGCGCGACAATTTTCTGGCTGGCTGCATCGACCGTATCGTCCTGGGCAGGTGCCTCAAGAGGTTGGCCCCGGGATACCGTGCCATCTTTGCTTTGCACGATATCGAAGGCTACGAACACAAGGAGATTGCGGGAATGATCGGTTGCTCTGCCGGTAACAGTAAATCGCAGCTCCACAAGGCGCGCCTCAAACTGCGCGATCTTCTTCGGCTAAGAACCGAAGAAGGTTCGCAGCAATCGGCGATAAAGAAAAGCGGATCTGGTTCCCCCAGATGGCCCGCAGTTACGCGGGCGAGCACCCTGGCTACCAGCGAAGGGTAGTCCCGGAATGTTCGAAAGATCGGTTGGGCTGGAGCGGTCAAGC
>JBKQKT010000027.1:0-15592 GCA_052147365.1 Candidatus Korobacteraceae bacterium
CTCGGTACATCCCAAAGTCCCAGGATAGTGCCCTTTGCCTTACTAGCCCCAGTATGGTCTTCTTCGGTTTAGTCATCAAGACGATCGTCTTGCGCTCCCAGTATATGGCGAACTTGTAATGAAGAGCAATAATTGTATTCTCCAGATCATCTCCGTGAAACTGCCCACTATGCATTTCAAGTACCTTTAAGAAGCTGTCTGTTTTCCACAATACTCCCTGACCGATAAGGCACACCGGAACCCCGAGTATCTTTCTGAGGGAGTCCGTAAATATGAGATAGTCAAGCTTTTGAAGTCGGTCTAACCAGTTCTCACCAAGCGGGAGTATCCTAAAACACGTAGCCGCATATCCTTTTCCGCTCATCGTGTGCATCAGATCCTCTAGGGCTCCATCTTGCAGTTCGGATAACACGCAATCCGCATCCAGGGTCAGTACAAAGGGCGTATGGACCATCCGTGTCATTCGGTCAATGGCACCGACCTTCCTCAGGTTGAAGCGATTCTTGATGCAGTCGACATTGTCAAGGCCCTTACAGTATTGCTCGATCAAATCGAATGATCCATCTGTCGATCCGTCATCGCATAAAATTATTCGATAGCGGCCTATTAGCCCTTCGGCCTTGAGTCCTTTTATTAAGTCTCTTATTGCTCGCGATTCGTTATATATCGGGACGATTATCGTCAAAGTGTTCCGAACCTTAGCATTTGTCTCACGGCTCAAATCGTGGGGATCTGAGGGCTTCGATACGGGTTTGAGGGACTCACCTATCGAGACAGTCGTTGTTGCTCCCCCGGTTGATGCAGGGACATTGGAAGGCGAGCATCTCGCGAGAAGAGTCGCGTAGCTTTTTTCGCGCTCGTCTGAGCGGCAATCGACGTATGAGAATTGTGCCAAAGAACCCGGGATTGGAGCGGCGTCAAGTCGCAACGGAATAAACCGGCGCTCCTTATTAAGCGGGTCACGAAAGCGGAAGGTATACGACTCCAATCGCGACCAGTCGGACCCGAACGCATTCGCTGACATGAATAGCGCCAGGATCCGAGACCGTTCGAGACCCTCCTCAATCTTGGCGGGGATGCTATCGCCAGGCTGGATCTCCCACTCATCGTACCAGACGCGCAGCCCAGCCGCCCGCAACCCTTCCGCAAAGGAGCGGACGGCCGTTGTGTCTTTGGAGCTGTAGCTGAGGAAGACGTCAAACGAAAGTTGCTCGCTCATGAGCATCATCCCGTATAGCGGTGCCCAATTGGACGGGTGACCCAGTCTAGCACGGTGGGCGCACCCCACCCTTGTCCGCATCCGTTGCGGACAGGGTGGGAGTGATGCGACTTGTCCTACTTGCCTTCTTCTACATCTTTGCCGGAGCCGCGCCAGCGAGCGTGTATTCGCCGCTGCACGAGAAGTCCACGCTGCCGTCGGCGGCGCCGGTGAGCTTGCAGGTGCCCGAGCCCTTAATACCTTTCATCTTTCCAGTACCGCCTGCGACCTGGTACTTATTCGTCCCGGTCTGGAATACGCCATCCTTACTGGTCCCTGAGGTTTGATAGTTGTAGAAAATCTTGTCGCCGCTGTCATACGTTTCCACGTACATGCCCCAGGTCTTAGCACGGTTCCCCGCAGCGTCCCCGTTCTCGGTAAACATGCCCTCTTTGCTCATGGCGCCACCGACTTCTCCCTTGGAGGAACATTTTCCCTGCGCCAGGGTCAAGACGTGGCCCGGCTGGTCACCGGCAGGGATACTGTGCATGACGTCAGGCTTGCCACACTTGCCGGAGAACGAGGCTTTGCTTTGCGCCGAGGCCAGCGCAGCCACCAAGGCAAAGAGCACACAGACAGACAGGACCCGATATTTCATTCGCAATTCTCCTTTTGGTTTTAGATACGCGCGACATTGTACGCCCGTCGCACGGCAAGGTAGCCTTATTTGATGGCATGCTGACTTATTAAGCTTGGACCACTTGGTCCACAAATGCTCCATGACAAGGGCGGAAATTGCGGATTTTTCTCGACTAAGTCCTTATATAACAAATGAATAACAATAAGTCCTTTGTAATCAAATCACTGCGGGCCTCGGTTGCTAAGTTGTTGATTCTACGTCAGGCTTGTGAGGGGTAGTCTGAGGTATTGATCATAGTCGAATTGCGGCTACTTGCTGGCCTGCGATTGGCCGTCAATCGGCAGCGTTGTTATCGCTTTCACGTTGATTTATAACCAAACTGTAACAATGCAATTTCTGGCCATCGCGAGCTGGCTGCCGAAGTACCCGCGCAAGTACGTGCGCGGCGACGTGGTCGCCGGAATAGCTCTGTCTGGCCTGCTGATTCCCGAAGCCATGGGCTATGCCGGCATTGCCGGCCTGCCGCCGGAATCGGGGCTCTACGCCACCGGTATTGGACTGCTGGTGTATGCGCTGTTTGGTTCCAGCAGCCAGCTCGCGGTCTCGCCGACGTCTTCCTCCGCTGCCATCCTGGCGGCGACGGTGGCCATACTCGCGAGCGGCGATCGCGACATCTATGTAGTGCTTGCGGCATCCGTCGCCATTCTGGTTGGCGTCATCTTCCTGCTGGCGGGCCTTCTGCGATTGGGCTTCGTCTCCGAGTTCGTCTCCAAGCCCGTACTCAAAGGTTTCGTTTTCGGCATCGCGCTGACCATCATCATCAAGCAACTGCCGAAGCTGCTAGGCTTCGAGCGCGGCGCAGGGAATACGTTGCAGCAGGCCTGGTACGTGATGCGATCGGCGGGAAGCTCCGATCCGTGGACGGCCGCCGTCGGCCTTGTCGCGCTCGCCAGCTTGTTCGCCCTCCACAAGTATTTGCCTCGCATGCCCGGGGCCTTGATCGTGCTGGTGGCCGGCATCGTGGGGGCGCGGATGCTTGGGCTGCACGAGCATGGTGTCCATCTCGTGGGCGAGATTCCCGCCGGGCTTTCCCGCTTCAAGCTGCCACGCATCGGTTGGACGCAGGCAGTGGAGCTGATTCCCGCCTCGGTCGGATTGGCGCTTGTGCTTTACGCCGAGGCGTTGGGCGCGGCCCGCACCTTCGCCATCAAGAACAACTACGACATTGACGCCAACACCGAGCTTTATGCTCTTGGACTCGCGAATGTATTCTCCGGCCTATACGGAGGCATGGTGGTTGGCGGCGGGACCTCAGGCACGGCGATGAACGACAGCTCCGGAGCGCGCTCCCAAGTCTCAACCATGGTGGGCTCGGGGATGGTAGTTATCACGCTGCTTTTCCTCACCGGGTTCTTCCGCGATCTGCCTGAAGCAGTGCTGGCTGCCATCGTCATCCACGCAGTTTGGCATCTTATCGATATTGCTGAACTGCGCCGCTACGCACACATCCGGCCTCTCGAACTCACCTTGCCCATCCTGGCCATCGTAGGAGTCTTGCTGTTCGGAATCCTGGATGGCCTGGTCCTTGCGGTCGTCGCGACGCTCGTTGTCCTGATGAGAGCTTTAATGCGTCCTCACCTCACGGAGCTTGGGCGTTTACCGGGAACGGATTACTTCGTTGAACTTTCGCGGCATCCGGAGGCCGATCGCATTCCGGGATTACTGATGGTCCGCCTCGACGGTTTCCTGATGTTTGCTACCGCGAACTATGTCCGGCAGGAACTGGATGGGATGATCAGCCACGCCGGGCGACCTTTGAAGGCAGTGCTGTTCAACATGGAGGTCATTCCTAATCTTGACATGACCGCCATCGATACCCTGGCGGATATGGACCGAAAGCTGAGCAAGGCCAATCTTGAATTGGTGCTGGCTAAGGTCAAAGACCCAGTGCGCAATGCGCTCGAGCGCAGCGGACTGGCCCGGCAGCTCGACGGCAGGATCTTTCGCCGCGTGCCGGAGGCGGTTGAGGCGTTTAACGGAACGACCGTGCCTTCAGGAGCAGCGCGGTAGCCGCTTTTTACATTTCCATAACACAACACAAGCGCCAGGCGAGCTATCATTTCCAAAGAGACAGTGAGGATGGAGTTCACCATGACTGACGTGAAGGAATATCCCTATGAGACGCGGTTGAATGTCCTTTACCAGCCGCTGGAGATTATCGACGAAAAGGCGCTGGCCGACGCCTGTACCCACAAGTGGTACAACCAGACGCTGTGTGCGGTGAACGATTCGGTCGTCCGCATGGCTGTCGTGGAGGGCGAATATCACTGGCACAAGCACGATACGGACGACGAATTCTTCTACGTGGTTGAGGGCCGACTGCTGATCGATCTCGAGGACCGCACCGTGGAACTGGCTCCGCGCCAGGGCGTGGTCATTCCCAAGGGCACAATGCATCGTCCGCGCGCACCGCAGAGGACGGTGATGCTGATGGTCGAGACCAGCGCCATCGTGCCGACCGGGGATTAGTGTCGGTATGGGGAAGCGCATTTGCGGCCAGCCCGGCCAAAAGCGCCCCTTTTTGTCACGCCTGAAAATGGATGGCACACGGACTCGGATGATGTAAGATACCCCGACGAGGGGTGACGACCCCCCAGGTGCCTCCATGAGACTCTCTGACAAAGTTGACGCCGTTCTCGCACAGAAATCCGGCCAGGCAGTTTTGTCCGTCAAACCCGAGCAGACGGTGTACGAAGCCATCGAGAAGATGGCACAACACGGCGTCGGAGCTTTACTTGTCATCTCCGAGGGCAAACTGGTGGGAATTCTCTCGGAACGCGATTATGCCCGCAAAGTGATCCTGCAAGGCCGGCATTCCAACGAAACGGCGGCGAGCCAGATCATGAGCAGTCCGGTGATCTTTGTCACGCCCCAGCAGACGGTGGATGAATGCATGGCGATCATGACCAACCACCATATCCGCCATCTTCCGGTCGTTCAGGGCGATACCGTTGTGGGTGTGCTCTCCATCGGAGATCTGGTTAAGTGGATCATCACCGGCCAGGAACACCACATCGCTCAACTCGAAGGCTACATAACGGGCAAGTATCCAGCCTGAGGCTGGCGTTCACCGTCCATGTTCTACTAGCTTTTGGGAGAATTACCGGCGAATCCATTTCACCGGCCACCTCCGGGTTGCATGCCTCACGGCTGCGAGTAAACTGGAAGCGCCATGACGTTGTTCGAGGCCCAACCTTATGATCCGGCGCGAGCGCGCAGGAAATGGAAGCGGATCATTGCCGCCATCTGCGGCGTAATCTTCATCGGTATCTTGTGGTGGCTCTTCCGCTTCTGGCCGGAGGAGCACACTGTGGACCAGTTTTTCGATGCGCTGCAACAGCAGAACTTTGAGAAGTCATACGGCGTCTGGATGCACGACCCCGACTGGAAGCAGCATCCCGACAGATATTCGCGGTACCCCTACAACGACTTCATCAAGGATTGGGGCCCCGGCGGCGAATGGGGCGTGATTAAGAGCCATCGCATTGATGGCGCAGCCGTGCCGAAGGGCTACAGCGGTACGCCCTTTGCTATCGCCAGCGGCGTCGTGGTCGTAGTTACGGTCAACGATCGCGTCGGCTCGAAGGCGCACATCTGGGTACAGAAGGACGACAAGACGCTGGGGTTCTCGCCGTACTAGGGCCGCGATTCGCTGTTCGCCTTTCGCTCTTCGACAAAACGGTTGCAGTTCCGCGTGGAGCTTCCCGCTTGCGAGTCTCTCTCGTTTCGGCCCGCTCAAGGACGTAGAAGGCAAGGTCTAGCGAAAGGCGAAGAGCGAATTGCGAAGAGCGAACAGCGACTAATCCGGCTTTGGTGAAGCTGAACTGAGGTGGTTCAGCGTTTTCTGCAGCGACGCCTCGTCTTCCACGTTGACGCAGGTGTGCGAGCGATCGATTTGCCGCATCAGCCCGCAAAGTACTTTGCCCGGCCCGATTTCGACGTAGGTGTGCACGCCTAGCGCCGCCAAGGCGCGCATGGATTTGTCCCACTGCACCGCTCCGGTGACTTGCCGGATAAGTGCTTCGCGGGCCTGCTCGGCGGCTGCGACGAGGGCGGAGTCCACGTTACACATCAGGGGGACTTCGGGCGCGTGAAACGTGAGCGCACGCAAATCTTCAGCCAGGCGGTCCTGCGCCGGCTGCATCAATGCGCAATGGAAAGGCGCGCTCACCGGCAATATGATGGCGCGCTTGGCTCCACGTTTCTTGGCCAGTTCAACCGCCCGTTCGACGGCTGCCTTGCTGCCGGAAATCACGGTCTGTTCCGGCGAATTGAGGTTCGCCGCCTGGCTGACTTCGCCTTGTGCAGCCTCTTCGCAGATACGCTGCACTTTGTCACTGGCCAGCGCCAGCACAGCGGCCATCGCGCCCACGCCGACGGGAACCGCTTCCTGCATGTACTTGCCGCGATTGCGGACGGTACGAACCGCGTCGGTGAACGAGAAGGTGCCCGCAGCGACGTGCGCCGAGTATTCGCCGAGACTGTGTCCGGCAACGTACGACGGCGTAATCCCCTTCGATTGCAGCACACGCCACGCAGCAACCGAAACCGTCAGGATTGCCGGCTGCGTGACTTCGGTGAGTTTGAGTTTGTCTTCAGGTCCCTCGAAACAGAGTTCCGAAAGCTTATAAGCAAGAGCGGCGTCAGCCTCGTCGAAGGTCTCCCGCGCCACAGGATACAGCGCTGCCAGTTCCCTGCCCATGCCCACGGCCTGCGAACCTTGTCCAGGAAAAAGAAATGCTATGGGAGATGAATGAGAAGTCATGTATGGATCTGAACTTGAGTTGAAAAGCAGTACGCTTACATCAAACCTCGGCCGACCGCGCCAGCTTCGGCTGGCTCAGCCGCATGGTGACCCCGGTTCTTGCTGGCCGTCGCAATCCGCTGCTCGATGGTGCAATTGAGCGTGCTGTTGGCGAACTCGTTGGCCACGCGCACCGCGTTCTTGATGGCGTTTGCGTTCGACGAGCCATGGCTCACTATGCACACGCCTTTAATGCCCAGCAGCGGCGCGCCACCGTATTCGGAATAATCGAGGCGCTTCTTAAAGTCCGCGAACGCCTTGCGCGAGAGCAGAAATCCAACCTGGCTGCTGATTGTAGCTTGCAGCGACTGCTTAAGTAGAAAGCGGACCGTTTCGACCATCCCTTCAGAGATCTTCAGCGCAACATTTCCCACAAAGCCATCGCACACCAGCACGTCAGCCTTGCCGTTGTAGAGGTCGCGGCCCTCGACGTTGCCAACGAAGTTCATGGGCAGCTCTTTGATTAGCTTGTAGGCCTCACGCGTCAGCTCGTTGCCCTTGCTTTCCTCCTCGCCGATGGAGAGCAGGCCGACGCGCGGAGATTCCGCGCTGGGAAAGCGGCCGGCAAACATGGTGCGAAAGTACACATCGCCCATGATGGCGAACTGCTGCAGATTTTGCGGTTTGGAATCGACGTTCGCGCCGACGTCAATCAGAATCGTTGCGGTACCTTGCGCGGTGGGAAAAACTGCCGCTAGCCCAGGACGGTCCACACCTGGGATTGCGCCCAAAACCATCTTCGCGGTGGCCATCGCCGCACCGGTGTTGCCGGCCGTGACGAAGCCCGCGGCTTTGCCATCACGCACCAGGCGAAGTCCAACGCGCAGCGACGAGTCTCGTTTGGCACGCACCGCCTGCGCCGCTTTCTCGTCCATGCCCACGACTTCGCGGGCATCTACGATGCTGATCGGCAGCCTTCGCCAAAAGCGATGCAGGTCTAGCTCGCCGCGGACGACTTCTTCTTTCCCGACCAGCACGACTTCCACATCGTAATGCCGTGCTGCGAGGATCGCCCCTTCGACTTCAGGTTTGGGCGCGCGGTCGGCGCCCATGGCGTCAAGAGCGATGATGGTCGGCATGCTTGCCTGTCAGTTGCGACGCTCGCGGGCGTAGCGCTTATGATCGCCGGAAGCCCGGGTCTCCCGCAAGTAGCCTAACTGGTGCTCTCCTGGACTTCGATGATCTCGCGGCCCTTGTAGTAACCACACTTGGGGCAGGCACGATGCGGCAGTTTGCGCTCGTGGCAGTTCGGGCACTCAGACAACGACTGCGCTGTCAGATGATCGTGGGAGCGGCGCTTGGACGTGCGTGCCTGGGAATGACGCCGTTTTGGATTTGGCATAAGAACCTCGCAACCATGACCGCTCAGCACACGCCGGCGATCGGACTTTAGCTTTGCAGCTTCTTCTTGATTTCGTTCAGCGCTTCCCAGCGCGGATCGCTGAGATGCTGCTCACAGTGACATTGCTCGACGTTCAGGTTGCGCCCGCAATGTGGGCACAATCCCTTGCAATCTTCCCGACACAGGGCACGCACCGGCGTGGCCAGCAGCACCTGCTCACGCAGGGCGTCTTCCAACAACAGACCTTCGCCCTGGTAGTAGCCAATCTCGGTCTCCGCCTCGGAGATCGAAACCTCGTCGGCGCGGCGATCCACACCCTGCGGCCGGTAGATGAGGTCGAACGCCCAGTTCACGTCATGCCCGACCGGCTCAAGGCAGCGTGCGCAACTGAATTCCAGATGCGTTACCACTTTTCCCACCAGCCGAATGTCTTCGACATCCTGATGGTGTCCACGGTGCTCTACGATAAGCTCCGCATGACCAGCGCTGTGTAGCGGGCCGATTTGGCGGAAGTCGGGCCCAAACTCGATGTCGCCGGGCTGAAAGTTCTCTTCGAACTCCAAGTTGCGGAGTTCCAGTTCCCGAACCCGAATCAGCATAGCAGCACCGGCCTTAAGAGCCAGGAACCAAACGCCCAAATGGCTCCAACATTCCGGCTGGAACCGGGTCTGGCAGGCCAAGCTCCTGACGGGAAACGCTGGCAGGTACAGACGGGCGGGATCGTTCCTGGGACGAACTACTAGGATAGAAGTTGCAGATGAGTAGTGTCAAGGGAAGCTGATCGAACCCGACTCACTATTTCTTGTTTTCCTGCACGCACGCCCAGCAAGTGATCTGGGACGGCGAAGCGCCCTTCAGTTCGGCTTTCTCCATGGTGATGAGATGCCCGCACGCCAGGTAGAAATGCACAAAAGTGTTCTCCGTCACCACCCGCACCACCGCCTGCACGGCTTTGGGTCTTGATGACATGTCGCTGACGTGGCCTCCATTTGGCCGTTCAATTCTCTCATTCGTGTGGGGTCACTTGGTGCAACTCCGGGAGCACCGGCCTACATCACAATTTGGTTAGGCAGCAGACGCAAGGGCCCCGGCCTTTGTACATTCGGGTTTCCCGTTTTAGGACAAAATAATTTTCCATTACAGCGCCGCATTCCATCACCAGTTGGGGCATAATAACGGTCAAGCGGTGTGGCGGTGAACTTCCCTCCGTGCAGGTCATCATGCAACGGCTCCGTTTGTATCTCCGCATCCTTGTGGTAGCGTTGGCCTTTCCCGCGATCTTTGTGTTTATCTGTGTCGCAACTCTGGTCCATCCCATCGCTGCATTCCGCAACCACTTGCGCACGGCGCTGCGACTGTGGATGAGCGTCCTTGACTGGATCAAGGGGATTCCCGTCGGCTACAGCTACTGGGAGCAATACGAGGCGCCCACTATGCTGGATGAAATCGCTGTTCACCACGATGAATAGTTGTTCCCGGCTGCATTTCTTCAATTGCTTTCAGAGTAATCGGTAGCGCATAATCGGCTGTTGTAGCAGCCGTCGCCCTGCAGGCCTGTCTGTCTTGTGAATCTTCCGACCTACATCACGCTCACCCGCATTTTCAGCATTCCAGTGCTGATCTGGATTCTTACCAGCAGCCGTTTCAACTCGGCAAACGGTGACCGTGAACTGCTGGCCTCATTTGTCTTCATCGCGGCGTCGCTGACCGATGCCATTGACGGCTACCTGGCGCGCAAGCGCGCGCAAGTCACCACCATGGGTATGCTGCTTGATCCCGTGGCCGACAAGCTGCTGATCGCGGCAGCTTTCATCACGCTGGTACAGTTCAATCCGCGCATCGTGCCCGCGTGGATGGCGGTGATCATCGTCGGCCGCGAATTCCTGGTCAGCGGGCTTCGCTCGATAGCCGCGTCGGAAGGCTTTACCATTCAAGCCAGCGAGCTAGGCAAGACCAAGATGTTTGTGCAGATCTTCTCGGTAGTGGCGGCAATCATCGATCATCACTGGGCGCACCTGCCGTGGTATTTCCTCAATCTGCCGGTGCACCCGATTGCGCTGGCGTCAATCTGGGTAATGGTCGGGCTGTCGCTGGCATCGGCCATAGATTACTTCGTCGCTTTCTGGCGGACGATCGACCGCCACGCCGTCAAGCGGCGCAAGCGGCGTTCGTTCGTGCTGAGCCGGCGCAGGAAGCGCAATGACGTCCCCGTAGTTTGAGTTACCGCGCCCAATAGAATTGTTCAAAGATGCCCGTTGGGCAGCACAAAGGTATGAAACGCGGCTTGCTTTCCCTGGAGACTTGCGAGTACTCGGCTACCGAGCGCCGCCTGCTGCTTAGGCTCGCCCATGACTCCATTCAATCTTCCCTGGGCGATCGCGAACTCGACCTGACTCCGCCCAGTCCACATCTGGCCGAGCCGCGAGGCGCGTTCACCACTTTGCATCTTGGGGAAAGGCTCCGCGGATGCATCGGTTACGTCACCCCCATCGATTCGCTGTACAAGACCGTCGCCGACACTGCCCGCGCAGCCGCCTTTGACGATCCCCGTTTCGAACCGGTCACATTAACGGAAGTCACGGACTTGAAAGTGGAGATCAGCGTTCTGTCACTGCCGCAGCCAATTCGGCCTGACGAGGTCGTGATCGGCAAACACGGCCTTATCGTTAGCCACGGAAACCGTCGCGGCCTACTGCTGCCTCAGGTTTCGATTGAGTGGGAGTGGGACCGCGACACCTTTCTTGCCCAGACCTGTCTCAAAGCCGGCCTACCGCCCGATGCTTGGCAACATGGCGCGGAGTTCCAGGGGTTCACTGCGGAAGTTTTTGGCGAAGACTAGATTTGGAGCTGGGGCGGCAATCCTATCACCGCGGTGTCGCAGGTCGTCGCAATTGTGTAAGCAAGCGGTCATGACGCGCGAAGAGTTCACCAAGGTCGTCGAGGAGGTACTCGATTCTCTTCCGAAGGAGTTCCGTCGCCGCATCCACAACGTCGCCGTTCTAGTCGAGGACCTGCCTCCAGATCAGCAACCTTCTCCGCCGGGCAAGCCAAAGCTGCTCCGCTTGGGCTTGTTTCACGGCATACCGATGACCCAGAAGAGTGTCTTTCGCCTCCCAACAGGCCCTGATTACGTTGTGCTCTACCAGAAGAACATCGAGGCTATCTGCCACAACGAGGCCGAGCTGCGCGAGCAAATCCGGCGCACGGTCGTCCACGAATTCGGACACTATTTCGGAATGACCGAGGAGCAGCTCAAGGGCGTCTAGGGAGGTTTGAGATGATCCAGGCAGTTTGCGGTTTCCGGTTCGAGAGCTGTACATCTCGTCCTGCTGCTCTTGGTCTCCGCCCATGCCTTCTGTTACCGCATCTCCCGGTGAAACTCATCCTTAATCCCACATGCTCTCGAGTTTTTCAGCAGCCTATTAAGTCATGTCGTGGTACAAACCACATCCAATGAACACGGTTCTGGCCGGGAACCACTATGCTTGGAGTATCCACCCGGCGGGGATTCGCCGCGCACTCGAGTGCGAGGATTTTTCCTCAGCCTTCACTTCTTGCTTGCCATCTGCCGCTGCAAGGCACAAAATCTGCTTCCATAGCTTTCGTAGTCGAATTGAACGATGGCCCGGTTGAGGCGACGGTTGTGATTAACCGGTCCGGGCCCGACATGTGTCATTCGCAGAACCGCATGGACGACTGCATTCTGGAAACCAGAAATCTCGCGAAAGAGTTCAAGGGATTTATCGCGGTATGCGACGTCTCGCTGAACGTCCGCAAAGGCGTTATCCACGGTTTGATTGGCCCCAACGGTGCCGGCAAGACCACGGTCTTCAACATGCTGACGAAGTTCATTGCGCCCACTCGGGGAACCATCCATTTCAAAGGCGATGACATCACCAGCGAGAAGCCCGCGCAGATTGCCCGCCGCGGCATCGTGCGGTCGTTTCAGATCTCGGCGGTCTTCCCGCACCTCACCGTGCTGGAAAACGTTCGCATTGCGCTGCAACGCAAGCTGGGGACCTCCTTTCATTTCTGGCGGAGCGAAAACTCTCTGAAGCAATTGAATGGCCAGGCCTTGGAGCTTCTGGAGGATGTGGGGCTGCGGTCTCAGGCTGGAGTGGTGGCGGTGGAACTTCCCTACGGTAGCAAGCGGGCGCTGGAGATCGCGACCACGCTCGCGCTCGATCCCGAACTTCTCCTGCTGGACGAACCGACGCAAGGCATGGGGCACGAAGACGTGGAGAAGGTGAAGGGGTTGATCCGCAAAGTCGCCGCTCACCGCACGGTTCTGATGGTGGAGCACAACATGAGCGTGGTGTCCCACCTCTGCGACACGATTTCCGTGATGCAACGCGGCTCGGTGATTGCAGAAGGGAGTTACGAGCAAGTCTCCGGCAACCCGCAGGTGATGGAGGCGTACATGGGAGTGGCTGCCAATGATTGACGCCGGCGCGGTGGAATACTTGCGACTTACCGACGTGCATGCGTTCTACGACCAGTCACACATCTTGCATGGCCTGGATTTCAAGGTCTATCGCGGCGAGGTTGTGGCCTTGCTTGGCCGCAACGGCGCAGGACGAACAACCACGCTTAGGGCGATCCTCGGGCTGGTCGGAAGGCGCACTGGTTCCATCATGGTCAACGGCCGCGAGGTGGTGCAATGGCCGACACATCGCATTGCGCGCCTGGGCGTGGGATATTGTCCCGAGGAGCGGGGCATCTTCTCCAGCCTGACAGCCGAGGAGAACCTGATGCTGCCGCCGAAGCTCACCAGTGAAGGCATGGGCCTGGAGGAGGTTTACAGCACGTTTCCAAATCTGAAGGAGCGGCGACATAGCCAGGGAACGCGGCTTTCCGGAGGTGAACAGCAGATGCTTGCCATGGCGCGTATCCTGCGCGCCGGAGCACGCCTGCTGCTGCTGGACGAAATCTCCGAGGGGCTGGCTCCGGTCATTGTGCAGAAGTTAAGTCAGGTGATTCGTGGACTCAAGGAGCGCGGGTTCACTATTTTGCTGGTGGAACAAAACTTTCGCTTCGCCTCCAGATTGGCCGACCGAATGTATGTGGTCGAGCGGGGACGAATCGTGGCAGAAGTTGCGAAGCATGAGATGGACGAGAAGCAAACGATGCTGGAGGAGTTGCTCGGGGTTTAGAAATCATTATTTGTTATCCGGTTCTTGTCAACACAAGGAGGAACTTCGGTGAAACGAACCCTGATTAGTATGCTACTTGGATGTCTGCTGTTGACCGCAGTTCAAGCAGGTGCCCAGGCTAAAGGCAAAATCTCAGACGGTGTGGTGAAGGTTGGTGTCATCACCGATCTTTCGGGGCTCTACTCGGACCTGAGCGGCCAGGGCTCCGTCATCGCCGCCCAGATGGCGGTGGCCGATTTCGGCGGCAAAGTGCTGGGGGCGCCCATCCAGGTCGTCTCTGCCGATCACCAGGACAAGCCTGATGTGGCGGCGAGTAAGGCGCGCGATTGGTTCGACACGCAGGGTGTGGACGTGATTGTGGACGGCGTACACTCCGGAGCCGGCCTTGCGGTGGCCAAAGTGGCCGCCGAGAAGCATCGCATCTTCATCGATTCGGGCGCAGGTTCTACGCGCTTCACCAATGAAGACTGCAATCCTTACACCATCCACTACGCCTATGACACTTATGCAACCGGAAGCGCGACCGGCAAGGCGGTGGTGCAGCACGGCGGCAAGACCTGGTTCTTTATCACCGCCGACTATGCCTTCGGCAAGTCCCTGCAACAGGACACGACTACCGCGGTCACGGGGGTCGGCGGCAAGGTGCTCGGCGCGGCGCTGGCGCCGCTCAACACACCTGACTTCTCGTCCTACTTATTACAGGCGCAGGGTTCCGGGGCGCAGGTCATCGGACTGGCCAACGCCGGCGGCGACACCATCAACTCCATCAAAGCGGCTTCGGAGTTCGGCATCAACAAGAAGCAGACTCTGGCGGGGCTGCTAGTCTTCATCACCGATATTCACGCTCTGGGTCTGCAAGTGACGCAGGGCATGTATGTAGCCAGCGGTTTCTATTGGGACATGAATGACGAGACCCGCAAGTGGAGTAAAGCGTTCTTCGCCAAAGCGAACAAGATGCCTACCATGGTGCAGGCAGGCGTCTATTCCTCGACCCTGGAATACCTGCGGGCCGTGCAGGCCGCCGGAACCGACGACGCGGACGCCGTCATGAAGAAGCTGAAAGAGATGAAGCTGAACGACGTCTTCGTGAAGAACGGGTACATCCGCGCCGATGGCCGCATGGTGCACGACTTCTATCTCTTTCAGGTGAAGTCGCCCGCCGACTCGAAGGGGCCGTGGGATTATTACAAGCTGATCGCCACAGTACCCGGCGATCAGGCGTTCCAGCCACTGTCGCTGTCGCGCTGCCCCATGATTAAGAAGTGATGAGCTGTGGTGGGTGGAGCACGCCTTTCAGGCGTGCATGAGGGACCGCGACTCTTGCAGCGCGCTTTAGCGCCTGAGGTCATGTTTTCCGTTACCTCAGGGGCTAAAGCCGGATTCAAGGGCAAGCTCAAATGCACCGCTGAAGCGGTGCTCCACCCGGATAAACCAATTCAGGATCTGCTCTACCGAGCATTGTGCTGCAAACATGAACCAGGTCTTCGGTGTCCCGTTTCCGGCGTTGTTTGGACAATTGATGCTGGGCCTCGTGAACGGATGTTTCTACGCGATGCTCAGCCTCGGTCTGGCCATCATCTTTGGGATGCTGAACATCATCAACTTCGCGCACGGCGCACTATACATGATGGGCGCCGTGTTCACGTGGGTCGCGCTGGAGCAGTTTGGCATTGGCTATTGGTGGGCGCTGCTGCTGGTGCCACTGGTAATCGCCCTGTTCGGAGTCGTGGTCGAGCGCACCATGTTGCGCCGGCTCTACAAGCTTGACAATCTCTACGGTTTGCTTCTGACCTTCGGCATTGCGCTGGTCATGGAAGGCTTGTTCCGCCATCGCTATGGAGTTTCGGGGCTGCCCTATTCCATTCCCGACGCATTCGCGGGAGCCTTCAACCTGGGATTCATGTTCCTGCCGAAATACCGCGCCTGGGTCATCTTCGCCTCGCTGGCGACCTGCTTTGCCACCTGGTTTGTCATTGAACGGACGCCCATGGGCGCCTATCTGCGCGCAGCAACGGAAAACCCGAAGCTGGTGCAGGCCTTCGGAATCAATGTGCCGGTAATGATCACGTTGACGTACGCCATCGGTGTGGGCTTGGCGGGACTGGCGGGAGTACTGGCTGCCCCTGCAACCCAGATCAGTCCGCTGATGGGATCGAACTTGATTATTGTGGTCTTCGCGGTCGTAGTCATCGGAGGCATGGGATCGATCCTGGGATCCGTTGTGACGGGATTGGGACTGGGGCTCATCGAGGGGCTCACCAAAGTTTTCTATTCCCAAGCTGCCAATACCGTTGTGTTCCTGATCATGGCCCTCGTTCTGCTTATCAGGCCGGCCGGACTTTTCGGCAAGGAAAGGTAGATTTTGAACGTCCGCTTCCTAGGCTACGGATTGTTG
>JBKQKT010000028.1:0-30015 GCA_052147365.1 Candidatus Korobacteraceae bacterium
CCACGCCCATCTTGGAGCCAAAATCGGGGAGTCGTGAGGCGTGGTCCAGCGAATCCACCGGGCCGAGCGTGAACTGGATGTCGCGTTCGGGATCGATATTGTTCAACACCTTCAGCGTGACGTCCGCGAGATCCTGCACGTTGACGTCCTCGTCTACCACCAGGATGCATTTGGTGGACATCGCCTGACCCAGCGCCCAGATGCCGTTCATCACCTTGCGCGCCTGGCCGGGATACGATTTCCTGATGGAGACGATCATCAGGTTGTGAAAGATACCCTCGATCGGCAGGTTCACGTCCACGATTTCGGGGATGGTGAGCCGCATCAGCGGCAGGAAGATTCGCTCCACGGCTTTGCCCATCCATGCGTCTTCCATCGGGGGCTTGCCGACGATGGTCGTCGAGTAAATCGGATCCTTGCGGTGCGTGATGCAGGTAACGTGGAAGACAGGATAGAGGTCCTGCGGCGTGTAAAAACCGGTGTGGTCGCCGAAGGGGCCTTCCATTCGTAACTCGTCGAGCTGCACGTAGCCTTCGAGGACGATCTCGGAGGTCGCGGGAACTTCGAGGTCAACCGTCTCGCACTTCACGAGCTCCACCGGCTTCTGCCGCAGGAAGCCGGCGATCATGAACTCCTCGATATCGGGCGGCGCTGGCACGATAGACGAGAACATCACGGCCGGCTCAGTGCCGATGGCAACCGCGACTTCCATTCTTCCCGCAACCTGCTTCCCTTCGGCGACGCGCGAGCCGCCGCTGGAGCGCGCCATCATGTCGAGGGCCGCGGTAACGGGATGGGGTTCTCCCGCCGCCGCAGCTTTGCGCATCTGTTCGCGATAATGCTCGGCGCCGTGCTTCTGTCGCTGCCAGTGCATCCCTGCGCTGGTGCTGTCGTAGATTTGCATACGATAGACGCCGACATTGCGCTTGCCCGTCTTAGGGTCTTTCGTGATGACCGAAGGCAGCGTGATGAAGCGCCCGCCGTCGAGGGGCCAGCATTGCAATATCGGAAAATCGAGTAGCGAGAACTTGTCACGCTTTATGACTTCTTTGCACGGCCCGGTGGCGACTTCTTTGGGGAAGAACTTGCCCATCTCGGCCAGCATGGGCAGCATCTTGATTTTGTCGAGGAAACCCTGTGGCGATTTCACGTCCATGAAGTACTTGATACGGTCGGCAATTTCGTCCAACGAATCGACATCGAGCGCCAGCTTCATGCGGCGTTCTGAACCAAACTGGTTAATCAGCAGCTTCGCGCCCGCATAGCCCTTGATGTTTTCAAACAGCAGCGCAGGCCCTCCAGGGCCATGCTTGCCACGTGGTCCCCACTTGGAGACGCGGTCGGTAATCTCGGCGATCTCCAGCACAGGATCAGCTCCCGCCTTGATACGTATCAGTTCTCCCGCCTTGTCCAGCGCGGAAATCCATTCCCTCAGGTCGTAGTAGGCCAACTCAGCCTCGCTTTAGTGGCAGACAACGCCGCAGCCGATTTCAGGTTCAAACGTCCCCAAGGATTATAGAGGTGCCAGCGAAAGGCAGTGAGCGAAGAGTGACCTGCTGGCATGTGAACCGGGGGCCCATGGTGGATTCCAGACTGCAAATATATTGCCAACAATTCACCCAAAGTGCCTTGCACTTACACCCGAATGGTTTAGAATGACCCAATTCAGTATGTGGGGAGAGTCGTGGTGAATTGTTGTCCTCCCGCGACGATGTTTTCAATAGACGCAACTTTATTGCAAAGATTGATTTTGCCGTGAGAGTTTTCACCCGTTTCGGCCGTCTCTGCAAAATTCACGCCCTCGGTTCGCCCTCGCTGTTCGCACACGCACGGAATACAATTGAAAACAGGCCACTGGGAGATCTATTCAACTTCTATAGGAGATCGCTATGCCCGTGACTCAGATCGATTTTCCGCTAGATAGACTGACACAACCGCAAACCGAAGAAGAGATACAGCGCAAGCTGGCGCAAGAGCGCGCCCGGCTGGCCAGCATGATGGGCCTTGACAGCGGCCCGGTTCGCCACTTCAAGCGCCCCGCGGAACGTCCTTTCGGTGCGGAAGAGCGCGGGAAGGTAACCATCCTCTTCGGCGGCCTGACCTGGAAGCATGAACGGGTCATCCAGGCCGTCTTCCAAGGCTGCGGCTATCGCTGCGAGATCCTGCCGGTTCCCAATGTCTCGGCATTCCAGTTGGGCAAGGAATACGGCAATAACGGGCAGTGCAATCCGACGTATTTCACCGTTGGCAATCTGGTGCAGTATCTCCAGAGTCTTGAAGCCCGCGGGATGAGCAAGCAGGAGATCATTGATAATCACGTTTTCTTCACCGCCGGGTCCTGCGGACCGTGCCGCTTCGGCATGTATGAGTCCGAGTATCGCCTGGCTCTGCAGAACGCCGGTTTTGACGGTTTCCGGGTGCTGCTCTTCCAACAGAACGACGGCGTGAAGGCGGCTTCAGGCGAGTCCGGTCTTAAGTTCACTGTGGACTTCGGGATGGGCATGTTCAACGCCCTTAATCTCGGCGACATCATGAACGAGATGATCTACCGCATCCGGCCATACGAGGCGGAGAAGGGGACAACCGATCGCGTCTTCCAGGAGTCAATGGACACGTTGTGCACCATGCTGCGGGAGCGCAAGCCCTTCGAAGATCATGAAGACCTGCCGGAGTGGATGGCGAAGAAAATCCGCGCCAACAAAGGCAAAAAGTGGGAGGTCTGGGTCAACTCTCTGGCGAAAGTCCGCGAACAACTTTATGGCGATCCTTATAAGGAGGCGCTGGCTGCGGTCCGCCAGCAAATGGCAACCATCGAGGTGGATCGTTTGCGAGTGAAGCCAGTGGTCAAGATCATAGGCGAGTTCTGGGCACAGATCACCGAGGGCGACGGCAATTTCCACATGTTCGAGTTCCTCGAGCGGGAGGGTGCCCAAGTATTGGTCGAACCGATTGGCACCTGGATCATGTACATGATGTACCAGGTCAAGGCGCGTGCCGCGGCTCGCCGCTCGCTCGATGCTCCGTACAAGAAGGTGCAGTGGTATGAGCTGCACAAGATGGCGGTGAACGAGCTGAAATTCCGCCAGAAGCAGTGGTTGCTTGGCATCGGCGAGCACTTTTATGCGCGACAGTACCATCGCATCGTGGATGGACTGGGCAGCATAGCCCACCATTTGGTGGACCAGAAAGAAATGGCCGCGATGGCCAACCCGTTCTACAACGAATTCGCCCGTGGCGGCGAAGGCCACCTGGAGGTGGGGAAGAACGTCTACTACACCAAGAACCAGCTCTGTCACATGGTGCTGGCCCTGAAGCCATTCGGGTGCATGCCTTCATCGCAGTCGGACGGCGTGCAGTCGGCGGTGGCAAACCACTTCAAGGAGATGATCTTCCTGCCCATCGAAACTTCGGGAGAAGGCGAGATCAACGCCCACAGCCGCGTCCAGATGGCGCTAGGCGAGGCGAAAGTCAAAGCCCGCATGGAGTTCGATCAAGCGTTAAAGTCCACCGGCAAGCGCCTGGAGGACATCAAAGAGTACGTGGCCGAACATCCGGAGCTGCGCAACCTGTTCTATCCGGTGCCACACGTGCATGGATATGCGGGCATAGCAGCGAATTTTGTGCTGCACGTCAGCGATCTGATGAACGGCAAGAAGCGTCTCGCACGAGTGCCGGTGAAGGCCCCGAAGCAGCTGGAGGTAGCCACAGCCTTCGGCGACTAGTAGGCGGTTCTTTCATCAGGGTAAACATTCTTAGGAAAGAAAGGTCATTCACCCCATGCCTGAAGTGGAGATACCGAAGGGTCCTGAAACACCCCCGTCGTATCGCCTTGATGTTCAACTACACGAGCTGCTGATGAAGCCGCCGGAACAGCCCCGGCTGCTGCCTGCTCCGCCCAATGGCAAGGAGCAGAAGCTGCCGACGCCGGTATTTCCGCAGCATCCCGAGCTGATGACCGCGCGGGATGAGGACTACTTCCCCAAGAAAACCCATAACGGACACCGCACGCACAGCGCCAAGCACATCTACCGCGCGGCCAAGGGATGGGCGTTCCCGTTCTTCCGCTCGCGGATTATGCCCGGCGAATTTCACCCCATAATCGCCTACCTGTTCAATGAGTGGAAATGCAACCTCGATTGCCACTATTGCTGGGCGTTCGATAACAGTGTTCGCGGCATGACCGAGGACGTGGCCAAGCGATCCATCGACTGGCTGCACGACACCGGATGCCGGGTGCTGGCACTGATGGGCGGCGAGCCGCTGCTCCGACCCGACTTCGCCCACAAGATCTGCTACTACGCGGCGAAGAATGACTTTTGGATCTACTTGCCGACCAACGCCCGCCTGATGCGTCCGGAGGTGATCGACAAGTTGGCGGACGCCGGCGTTGCCACCTTCAACATCGCGGTTGATGCATGGGACGTCAAACCCGGCCTGCCGAAGGCCATGGTGCCCATCCGCTCTTACTTCGATTACCTGATCAAGAAGCAGTACAAGTACGGCTACTCGGTGTTCCTCAACATCAACATTTGCCACAACAATATGGACGATGTGCGGCAGTTGACGGAGTTGGCGCACGACAGCGGCATCGCCACCGACTATCACATCTGCGAGTCGCCGATGACCGAGCAGCCTCACTTCAAGCATCTGTACTCGAACCCGACCTTCATCCGGGAGGAAGACCACCCGCTGGTGGCCGAGCTGGTGGACTGGCTGATCGCAAAGCAGAAGTCGGGCTACCACATGGTGAACTCGGTGGAGCGCCTGGCGCAGATGAAGGAATTCGTCCAGGGCGAACTTGATGACTGGAACTGCCGCGCGGGACACAACTCGCTGATTGTTCGCGTGGACGGCACGCTGGCGCCCTGCTTCCCCATGTATTCGGCAGGATATGACTGGGGAACGATTGAGAATCACAAGTTTGAAAATACGCAGTTGAAGGAAATGAAGAAAGAGTGCCAGAAGAATTGCTTCTCGACGCTGAACCACATCCTCGCGTTCTGCTACAACGATCGGCGGGTAATTACCTGGCTGTTGCGACAGGCCAGGCATGGGTTCCGGCACGTGGACGGCAACTTCGGCGATTCTTAGCCGTTTGGATTTATAGGAGACACGGTGGCTTCACATTCTCACCAACACGGTTCCTGTAGCACGGGGGAGCAGAAAGTTGATGTTCAACTGGATGCTCTACTGAATTCGGCGCCCGTTGAAGAGTCGCTGCCGGCGCGGGTGATGGCCCGCTCCCGCGAAGTGAGCGCACAGTCCGGGCACAAGGCCGTCTATACCGTCGGCATGGATGTCGGGTCGACGACGGTCAAGGCTGTGGTGGTCAGTACTGAGGATGACCAGATCATCTGGCAGGACTACCAGCGCCACGAGACCAAACAGCCGGAGAAGCTGCTGGAGTTCCTCAAACGCATGCAGGAGGAAGTCGGCATTGCTCCGCACAATTGCCGCATCTTTATCACCGGCTCGGGCGGAGGCGCGCTGGCTAATCTGGTCGGCGCCAAGTTTGTACAGGAAGTCACCGCAGTCTCGCTCGCCGTCGAAAAGCTGCATCCCGAAGTGAATTCGGTGATCGAGCTGGGCGGTCAGGACGCAAAGATCATCGTCTTCAAAGAGGACGAGAACACCGGTCGCAAGAAGAAAATCCCTTCGATGAACGACAAATGCGCGGGCGGCACTGGCGCGGTGATCGACAAGATCAATGCCAAGCTGAAAATTCCCGCCCAGGAACTCTGCGACCAGGGCTACATAGGAATCAAGTTGCATCCCGTGGCCGGCAAGTGCGGCGTCTTCGCCGAAACCGACATAAACGGCCTCCAGAAGCAGGGCATCCCACCCGATCAACTGATGGCGTCATTGTTCGACGCCATCGTTCTCCAGAACCTCACTGTATTAACTCGCGGCCACACTCTGCGCCCACACGTCCTGCTTCTTGGAGGCCCCAACAGTTTCATTCGCGGCATGAAAGAGGCCTGGCAGCAAAACATCCCGCGCACCTGGGAGGAACGCAAAGTCCAGCTTCCCGAGGGATGCAAGCCGGAAGATCTGATCAAGGTCCCGGATAACGCCCAGTATTTTGCAGCCCTGGGCGCGGTTGAGTTTGGTAAGGACGAGGATACTGAAGTCGGTATTTACATGGGCACCGAGTGCCTTGAGGACTACATCTCTGTCGGCCGGCAGGTCGAAAAGGCGAAATCCGGCAGTGCGGGTCTGAGCACCTCGGACGAAGAGCTGGCTGGATTTAAGCAGCAATACACGATTCCCAAGTTCATTGGCGCGAAGTTCGGCGTGGGCGAAACGGTGCGTGGATTTGTCGGCTTGGACGGTGGCTCGACATCGACCAAAGCGGTCCTGCTCTCGGAACAGGGCGACGTGCTGTGCAAGGCATATCAACTGTCGGGTGGTAACCCGATCCAGGACACCATTGACATGTTTGTGGCGCTCCGCCAGCAGGTGGAGTCGCAGGGAGCGACGCTGGAGGTACTGGGGATCGGCACCACCGGATACGCCAAGGACGTTCTAAAGGACGTGCTCAAGGCCGATGTCGGGCTGGTCGAAACCGTAGCCCACACTGAATCGGCCATGAAGTTCTACAAGAACCCGCACGTTATCGTGGATGTTGGTGGTCAGGACATCAAGCTGATCGTCCTCAAGGACGGGCGCGTCAAGGACTTCAAGCTGAACACGCAGTGCTCGGCAGGCAACGGGTACTTCCTGCAAGGTACAGCGGAGTCGCTCGGCTACAAAGTGGACGAATACGCCGACATCGCGTTTTCGGCCCAGACCATGCCGATCTTCGGCTATGGCTGCGCGGTGTTTATGCAGTCCGACATTGTCAACTTCCAGCGGCAGGGCTGGCGTGGCGAAGAAATTCTCGCGGGTCTCGCAAATGTTCTGCCGAAGAACATCTTCCTTTATGTCGCGGGGATCCCGAACCTGGCCAAGCTGGGCTCGCGCTTCATCCTGCAGGGCGGGACGCAGAAGAACCTGGCGGCGGTTAAGTCGGAAGTGGATTTCATCCGCTCGCACTTCCATGGCGTGGAGCATGATCCAGAAGTCATCGTGCACGAACATTGCGGCGAATCGGGGGCCATTGGCGCGGCCGTCGAAGCCGGCCGACTCTACAAGAACGGCCTTCGCACAACCTTCATCGGCCTCGATGCGGTCCAGAAGATCGGTTACCGCACCACGCGCAACGAAGACACGCGCTGCTACTTCTGCAAGAACAACTGCTTGCGTACCTTTATTGATGTGAATGTTGGCGACCAGCAAGAGCCCGCCTCGCCTCTGCCGGTGTTCAAGTCGAAGGTCCCACTGCAGACGGGCGAACGGCGGTTGATCATTTCGACCTGCGAAAAAGGACAGGTCGAGGATGTCGCCCAGATGCGTGGCATCAAGGCCGGCTTAGACGCAATAAAAAATGCCAATCCTAACTTCGTCGACATTGCCGCTCGCGAAGTGTGGCGCTCACGAAATCCGCAGAAAGTTGCCGACCCGATTCCTACGCGGCGTACCTGGAGCTCATCCGTCAAGCAGCGCATCGCGCTGATGAGCAAGCGCTCCACCCTGCGCGTAGGCATGCCGCGCGTTCTCAATATGTATCTGTACGCGCCGTTGTTCAGCGCCTACCTCGAGAGCCTGGGCGTGGAGCCGGAGAACCTTGTCTATTCGGAGTTCACCGGCCAGGAGATGTACCGCGCGGGCGCGGGCCGCGGGGCTATCGATCCCTGCTTCCCGTCGAAGATTGGTATCCCGCACGTTTATAACCTGATCTTCCAAAAGCACCAGAAGAAGCCGCTGGATGTCATCTTCTTCCCCATGATTGACACGATGCACCAGCCGCTGAAGAACTGCAGCGGCAGCAACGCTTGCCCCACCGTGACAGCTACGCCGAATGCGGTGAAGGCGGCGTTCATCAAGGAGAGCGACGTCTTCAAGGAGAATGGGATTCAGTATCTCGACCCTATCCTGAACATCCACGACCCGAAGATGCTGGGCTTGCAGATGTTCCAGACCTGGGGGCCGATCCTCGGGCTGTCGGAGGAAGAAAACCAGCGCGCCCTGGAAGCAGGGCAGAAGGCCTTCGAGGACTTCGACCGCAGCATGCGCCAGCGTTCACGCGAAGTGCTGGACACGCTGGAGCGCGAGAACCGACTGGGCATCGTGATGCTGGGACGCGTTTATCACCATGATCCTGGCTTGAACCACGAGATCATGGAGGAGTTCCAGAAGCTCGGCTATCCCGTCTTCTCGCAGAGCTTCCTGCCCAATGACGATGACCTGCTTGACCGCCTGTTTGGCGAAGAAGTGCGCTCCGGTGGGGTCACCCATGCTCTCGACATCAAGGACGTTTGGAAAAACGCCTACTCCGGCAGCACGAATATCAAGATCTGGGCGGCGAAGTTCACCGCGCGGCACCCGAACCTGGTGGCGTTGGAAGTGAGCAATTTCAAATGCGGGCACGACGCGCCCATCTACAGCGTGATTGAAGACATCATCGAGAATTCGGGCACGCCGTACTTTGCCTTCAAGGACCTGGACGAGAACAAGCCAACCGGCTCCATCAAGATCCGCGTCGAGACCATCGACTACTTCCTGAAACGCTACGGCGAAGACCTCCTGAAGAAGGCCGACGCCGCGAAGGAGTTGGAGCGTCAACTCGCCGAATACGAGCGCTCGCTGCGCATGCAGTTGACGCACAAGTCCCTCCGGCAGGATGATAGGGTCATTCCGTTCCCGCAGACTGAGAACGAACCGCAAGCAACGACTGCTTCGGGAGACGACTAATCCTGAATAGTTGAATTGGGACCGAGCCCATGCCCCTGACCAGTGATACCAAGAAGGTGATGTTCGAAATCTACCGCGAAAACAGCTTCGGCGGCCGCTACAGGGTGGTGTACTTCACCGAACTGGGTGAGCACGATAAAGAAACCGAAATCGCCGACGCCATGCGCGGCGAGCGAGTCTTCGATGGCTTTCTGTTACACCGCGAGCGCAACCAGGCCAAGCAGGTTGTAGATGAGATTCTCGACCGGCTGAACAGAGGTGAGCTAGTTGACGAAACCTTGATCGAGCAGAAGCTGCAGCCCTATCTGGCTTGAGCCAGGGCTACCGAATCGTTCTATGAGCCCAATCTAGATGTAATCCTCTGTCGCTTACCTTTTGCCGCGTTTCTTCGCGGCTGCCTTCTTAGCCGGCGCCTTCTTCGCCGCAGCTTTCCCGGCCGTGGGCTTCCTGGTAGTTGACTTCTTCTTCGGAGCAGCTTTGCTTGCTGCCGGCTTGGCTTTCTTCGCTGGTTTGGCGGGAGGCGTTTTCCTGGCTGCAGCCTTGGCAACGGGAGCTTGGCTCTCCTTCTTCTCCTTTGCCGGCGCAGCAGCTTTCGTCGCGCCAAGTACGGGCTTCAATTCCTCAGCCGTCACGGCGGGGGGCGGTGTTGCCGCACCGGCTGTGGCCTTGCGTCCGCGCTTGGCAGGTGCCGCTCCCGCCGTCCCAGAAGCAACCGCTGCTGCTTTACCTCGACCGCGCTTGACCGGCGGCGGTGGAGGCGGAGGCGGAGGCTCGTACGGCTTCAGGAAATGCATAATTTCCGTATGCGAGCGCAGCTTGCCATCCAGTAATAGCAGGAACGCTTCATCCAGGATCGTCTGGTATTCCGGAAGTTGAGGCGTGATGCGCAGTTCGGCCATCTCCGGAAACGGCAACTTTTCTTTCATCTGCCGCCACTTGCCGAAGAAGTTCTTCAGCTTCGAATCCACCGCCTGCTGCCTGACCGTCAAGCTTAGAAACAACATATCTTCTGGTGAAGCCTTGGTAAGTATCTTCCACGCTCCCGAAGTTGTGCCGGCCTCCTTACTCGTCAACTTCTTCGCCAAGTCGCGGGCCCCGTGCTCCAGATGCCTCCATTTGTTGACGAAGTCGCGTCGTGGAATCATGCGCTGTATCTCAGAGATGTCCTTGTCGCCCATGCGCCGCGTGAGGAAGTACATCACGATCGGGCCAGTCTCGACCGAATAACCCAGATCGTTCATCGTCTGACGCGTCTTTACAAACTGCCCCAGTTCCCCGGAGTCAATCTTGGCCATGCTCCAGTGGGGATGCAGCACCTTGAGCCAGCCTTCCTTGTCGAGGGCACGCATGATGTGTAGCGGATCGTCTTCGTGGGCCGCCTGCTCCAACTCGTAGCCGACGGCGGGTTTGCCGATGTACTCGATGTAATTGTTTTCTTTGGCGGCGTCGTAACGCGCCTGCGTGCGCTCCTCGAGTGGCCAATGGAAACGCGCACTTAGGCGTGTCGCCCGGATCAAGCGAACCGGTTCCTCCAGGAAAGCGTAGTTGTGCAGTACGCGAAGCACCTTGGCTTCGATGTCGGCAATGCCGTTGAAGGGGTCCAGCAGCAGTCCGCGCGACCCTGGATTCAGTGACAGCGCCATGGCGTTCACAGTGAAGTCGCGGCGGCGGAGGTCTTCGTTGATGGTGGCTGGAGCAATGGAGGGCGGCTTGCCGGGCTTGTCGTGACTCTCGGCGCGGGTCATGTTCAACTCCGCGCGAACGTTCGCTGGCATGAGCAGGTGGAGTGTCCTGAGTTCTTCGTCAACACCCTGTACCGATATATCCGCCTTCTCCAATTCCTTCTGGAGTTTGAGCGGATTACCTTGAATACTCAGGTCAACGTCACGGATCGGAAATCCAGTGACTAGATCGCGGATGGTACCGCCGGTGAGGTAGAGGTTCAAGCCCGTATGCCGGGCAATCTCTTCCACCAGGTTCACGCCACGTTGTTGATCCGGGGTGAGCCGGGTTTCCATGCTATAGATGTAATCGGCCATCTAATTATCTGACTCTAATAGCGATATCCTGAAATGTGCGAATCAAGCAGCATGGCCCTTAAAGGCCGGGATCGGTGGATCGAAACTCTCATATTCCGCCGTCTGATATGGCCCAAAAGCGCCATCCCCGCGAGCCATAAACATGCAACTAACTCACTCGAATGAACTTAGAGGCTCTCAATAGTCCCACTTGCCGCTCAGCGAACAATAACACAAGGTTGACAGTTTGGCTACACAGGAGCTTAGGGGTGGGCATCTTCCGCGCAAAAGTGCGACAATCGGGCTGACGGGGCTCGCTTAGCACCCATGGCAACAACGCACAAGAAGATCATCGTCCGTAAGATGGATCGCGACACCGTAAACGGTTACGTCAGCGCAGCTTTCATTTCAGAGGGAAAGATCGAGCTGTTGAACACCGCCGGCAACGTGGTTTCAATTGATCTGCGCGAGGTCAAGGGTGTGTACTTTGTACGCGAATTCGGCGAGCCCGAGTCGCTGACTCGAAAGACGTTCACTTCCCGGCCACGCAGTGAGGGATTGTGGGTGCGGTTACGCTTTAGGGACAACGAGACGATTGAAGGCATGATGCCGAACTCCCTGCTGCAAGAGGGGGTTGAAGGCTTCTCCATTATCCCGCCTGACACCCGCTCCAACACACAGCGCATCTTTGTGCCGCGTTCGGCGCTCGCCGAACTGACGGTGCTCGCTGTGATTGGCGACAAAAAGTCGCGACCCCGGGGCCAGCGTCCCGAGGACACACGTCAAGTGCCAATGTTCACCTGAGCCCTTTCCGCGGTTGTAATTTTTGCGGTCGAAATGCCGAATATGAAACTGGCTGAACTCGCATCGGTGCTGGGCGCCACGCTGGAGAACGGAGATCCTGACGCCGAGATCAGCGGAGTTGCCGGAATCGAAGAGGCGACCGCGGGATGCATCTCTTTCGTCGCCAATCCGAAATACGCCGCCGCGGCAAAGACCACCTCGGCCTCGGCGGTGATTGTCTCCGAGGACTTCCCTGCCATCACCGCCGGGATGCTGCGCAGTAAGAATCCTTATCTTGCCTTTGCCCGAGCAATCGATCTCTTCTATAAGGCCCCGACGTATGGCGCGGGTGTCCACCCCACTGCGGTGATTGCGCCAACGGCAACGGTGGGGAAGAATGCTCACATCGGGGCATATGTCGTGATCGGCGATGACGTCCAGATCGGAAGCAACGCGGTGCTATTGCCCCACGTTGTCATCTACCGTGGCGCCCGGATTGGTGAAAATTTTTTTGCCCATGCGCATGCCGTGGTTCGCGAACATTGCACGCTGGGCAACAACGTCGTTCTGCAGAACGGGGCAGTGGTCGGCTGCGACGGTTTTGGATTCGCCCGCGATGATGACCACTGGGAGAAAATCACGCAATCCGGTCCCACCGTGCTGGAAAGTGATGTCGAAGTACAGGCGAACGCCTGCGTCGACCGGGCGAGTATCGGCGAAACCCGCATTGGCCGTGGCGTCAAGATCGACAATTTGGCGCAAGTGGGGCACGGCTCCGCGGTCGGGGCGCATTCGCTGCTTTGCTCGCAGGTTGGCCTCGCCGGGTCGACCGTGGTCGGCAAGAACGTCATTCTCGCCGGTCAGGTGGGTGTGGCCGGACACTGCAACATCGGCGACGGAGTCATAGTGACCGCCCAGAGCGGCACTCACGGTGATATTCCACCCGGCGCGATGGTGAGTGGTTCTCCCGCCTTCGATCACAAACAATGGTTGCGAGCCGTTGGTATCTTCAATAAACTGCCAGAGCTTGCAAAAACGGTTCGGGGTCTTATGGCTGGCCGCCAAAACGGTACCGATCCTCCAAAGAACGGACCGTAACGCCTGCGTTTCTGCGCAAAGTTGTCTGAGACTCTCGGTTACCCCGGACGTAAGCTATCGGCCAGCACTGGGCGGCATCCAACTGCGTAACGATGAGCGAAGATACCTTCAAGCCAGCCCCTCCCCAAGCTAAGGGACCACAGTTGGTGCCGGCCGCGCCGATTCGCGTCCTATTGCTCGATGACCGCGAAGAGAACCTCGTTCTGCGCTCGGCTATCCTGCGCCAGAAGGGGTATGAGGTAGTCGCTACCAGTTCCATCGAGGAAGCCAAAGCCAAGCTCAACGTTATTGATATTGCCGTTCTGGACTACCATCTCGGCGCAGGCAAGTTCGGAACTGATGTGGCCGAAACCCTGCGCCGCAAGCGTCCGCAAGTCCCCATCATCATTCTGTCAGCTACTTTGGAACGCAAGTTCGGCGGTATCGCCGACATGCACCTGTTAAAGGGCTACAGCTCAGTGGACGACCTGGTGGCAGCGCTGCGCTCCTTCGAGGGCAAGAAGCGCGGGCGCCCGGTGGTGGTAGATGCGCGCGACTTTTACTATTCGCGTATTTCAATGGCGATGGGGGACGATATTGTGGTCGAGATTCTCGATCGCGACGGCAACTGGCAATATGTCAACGACTACTTCGCTGCCATGAATGAACACCCACGCGCATGGTTCGCCGGCAAGAACCTATTCGACCAGTTTCCGGACTTGGGGGACGAGTGGCGCGAAATCGTGCGCACCGTCGCCGATACGCGCGAAACCTACATTGATCGCCGCGCGCTACACGGCACGTCGCATCTCCCCGCCAAGAGTCCACACTGGAATTGGAACGTTCTCATTTTCCCTATCAAGCTGCACGATGACCGCGATGGCGCTTTACTTACGGCGCGGCTGATCGAAAAAAAATAATGCCGAATTAATACACCTCGTATCCTGGTGGAGGCGAGCGGAAATCCGGCTTGCGGGCGATCAGCAATAAAGCTCCGATGCGCTTGAATTCCCGCAACTCCTCGGCGTTCTTGAACCACTTCCCGCTGTATTCCTGGGGCGTCGGTGTCAGGTCAGGAATGCGCACGGCACGCACATTTTCAAAGGTGTGCGCCTTGAGCAGGTCAAGATATTCCTGCTCGGAACGTGCCTGCACCGGGACCTTCAGTTCATTCATCCAGCGCAGCGAATACGGATTATCTTTGTAGAGATTGATCAGGATAAACAGCTCGCCCCTCGGCGCCATTACGCGAAACAGTTCAGCCAATGCACGCTCCTGGTCGGCATAGTAGTAAAAGGATTCGACCGACAGCACTTTATCGAAGAAATTCTCCTCCCATGGAATTCGCTCCGCCGAGCCGACTACAAACATCACGTTGTCGTAACCGGCAGAGTTGGCGCGTGCACGGCGTATCATCTCATCGGAAACGTCGAGGCCGATTGCCTGTCCCGGCCGCTCGCCGGCGCCAACGACTCGCGCCACGAGCCGCGTCGCCCATCCCGCGCCGCACCCCAGGTCGAGCACCCGCTGGCCTGACTGGAGGTCCATCACTGCCAGCGTCTGCTCAGTAATACTGATGTGATGGTTTTCCATCTCTTCCCCGCGGCCTTGCTCGGCCCACTGGTCGAACTCCTTGCGCAAGCGCTCGTCTGCATTGATGGTCATGTTCTCGGTCATCGCTCCTCGCGGATTTCGAAGGTCTATGCTACAGTCTCCGGAACTGATGGCTCAACTTCCTCCAACCCCCTCGAACGGCCACGACCGCTCAGAGTTCTACTGCCCCAACTGTGCGCGCGAAGTGGATGACCCGCTAACCTGCGGCGACTGCTCGGCCATTATCTGCCGTGTGTGCGGGACGCCGCTGGAGGTGCCCGAGGATCTAGGCATCGGCTGATCCATGGCGCATGGGGCAACATCGCAGGCAACACCGGCGAAGCAGCAAGAACCTTCGCTTGTCCGTGGGCTATCACTCATGGATGCGGTGATGCTGCTCGTCGGCGGCATCATCGGCTCGGGAATCTTTCTCACGGCCGCGCCAATCGCTTCGGCGGTGCATACTCCTTTGTTCTTCCTCGGAATCTGGCTGATCGGCGGCGTCATCACTCTGCTCGCGTGCTTCGCCTTCGCGGAGATGGCTGCAATGTTCCCTGAGGCAGGCGGACAATACGTTTTTCTCCGCGAGGCTTACGGCGAGTTTCCGGCATTTCTGTACGGATGGATGATCTTCGCGGTCGGCCAGAGCGGAACCATTGCCGCCCTCGCCGTCGGTTTTGCGGAATACTTTGGTGCGGTGGTGCCCTTCGTCTCGGCCCGCGCACCGATCATGACGATCCTGGGGTGGACATTCACACGCGGGCACATCGTTTCCATCTGCGCCGTTGTTTTGTTGACAACCATCAACGTCCTCGGCCTGAAGCGCGGTTCCGCGTTGATCAACATTGCGACCTGGGCCAAGTTTGCCGCCATCGGTACATTCATTCTGCTCGGCCTTGCGATTGGTCATGGTCACTGGTCGAACTATGCAGTCAGCATGCCGGCCGATCAGCCGGTTACTCTTGGTCATGTGCTTTCCGGGTTCGGCGTTGCGTTGATCGGCGTCTTCTGGGCCTTTGATGGCTGGGTCTACATCACCTGGGTGGGGGGAGAAATCAAAAACCCACAGCGCGTGCTGCCGAGCGCCATGATGATGGGTGTGCTGCTGGTCGGCGTCATCTATCTGGCCATCAACGCCGTGTATCTTTATGCCCTGCCCATCACGCGGGTCGCGCAGGAAGAAACCATCGCGCACGCGGCCGCGGTCACGCTCTTCTCCTCGAACGCCGCCCGCTGGCTGAGCGCGGTGATTGCGCTCTCCTGCTTTGGGGCCATGTCGAGCGCCATCCTGTGTAGCGCCCGTGTCTCCTTCGCCATGGCTCGTGATGGCGCGTTCTTTCATGCCATGGGCCGCGTGCATCCACGCTATCGCACGCCGGCGTTCAGTTTGATCGCGCTCAGCTCGTGGGCGGTCGTGTTGGCGCTCAGCGGCAGCTTCGACCAGCTCTATACCTACGTAATGTTCATGATGGTGCTGTCGTACGCAGCAGCGGTAGTGGGTCTGTTCGTGCTGCGGCGCAAACGGCCCGACGTGCCTCGTCCGTACCGCTGCACGGGATACCCGTACTTACCGGCGCTGTACGTCTTCATGGCAGGAGCATGGGCCCTGAACTCCGTCGTTACCCGTCCGAAGGAGACACTGATCGGCATGGTGATTGTCTTCCTCGGCGCACCGTTCTACGTCTTTTGGAGATGGCAATTAAAGCGGCAGGGCCGTGGTACGCCCGAGTGAAACAAATAAGACCTCCCTTGATCCCCATGGCTGAAACAAATCGTCTGCGATGGAGTTTGTTAATTTGGCATCGAGCAATGCAAGCTCAGTGTGAGAGAATTCGACTGTGAAAAGGACCCTGATGATTCGCAAAACCGGGCTCTTATTTGTAGTGGCCGCACTTTTGTGGATTGCTGGCTGCGGTTCCAGCAGCAACCCAACCACGGTTACGGGCGTGATTGCGAGCTGTTTTCCGCAAGCTATCCAATCCAACCAGTTGATCCAATGCAGCGCCATGGTATATGGAACCGGCGCCTTTACCACCATGGTCAACTGGACGGCCACGGCGGGAACCATTACAACGGCTGGAGTCTACACGGCGCCCGTCGTGTCGGCGCCTGCGACGGTGACCGTTACGGCGACCTCGCAGGAAACCTCAAGTCAGAAGGGCACAGCAAGTGTGACAATCTTCCCGGTGAATCTTCAGCCCCTCACGGTGGACGCAGGTCCGCAACCCCAAACCTTTACCGCCGTGAATGAGGCTTTTACCAGCGTTACGGTTTGTGTTCCCGGCACCAATACCTGTCAGACCATCGATCACGTGCTGGTAGATACTGGTTCTTCCGGCTTGCGCTTGTTGTCCTCCGTGCTGGCGCTCCCGCTTCCCTCGCAAAATGACTCCAGTGGCAATCCTCTGGACGAATGTCAGCTGATTCTGCGCGGGTACGCCTGGGGACCGGTCGCTTTGGCCGACGTTTTGCTGGCGGGCGAGAAAGCCTCTTCTGCTCCGGTGCAGGTAATGATCCCCGACAGCGGCTCTCCACCGGTACCCACCACTTGTTCCAGCCAAACCACGGGATCGAACCAGGGCAACAGCGTAAGCGACCTGAGGGCCAACGGAGTCCTCGGCGCTGGCTTGTTCCAAAAAGATTGCGGAACTGCATGCACCACTTCGAATGGCAGCGCTCCACCGGTGTATTACGACTGTCCCGCGTCGGGCTGCAGTCCCACGTATGTCACCCTGGCCCAGCAGGTACCAAATCCGGTGACGATGCTCTCGTACGATAACAACGGCGTCACGGTCTATCTGCCGTCCGTACCGTCGGGAGGCGTGACCACGGTGAATGGGTCCTTGATCTTCGGCGTGGGGACGCAGGCGAACAATGCTCTGCAGAACGCCACGGTTTATACCGTGCCCGACAGCGGCGCCAACGCTGGGCAGATCATGACTACGTTCAGCGGGGTCAGCTATCCCTCGACCATCGACAGCGGCTCGCCCGCCATTTTGTTTCTCGACAGCGCCACCACGAACATACCAACCTGTACCGTTCAGGGTTTAACGTGGTATTGCCCGACGACTCCGGATAGTCTCTCGGCGACCAACCAGGGAGCAAATGGCAATCAGGGGGTGGTCAACTTCAGCATCGAGAATGCCAACACGCTACTCAATTCGGGCAACACGGCGTTCAGCACCCTTGGCGGTCCGCAAACCGGCTCCTTCGATTTTGGACTGTCATTCTTCTTCGGTAGAAATGTATTCACGGCAATCGAGAACATGAACACACCCGCAGGGCCGGGGCCATATTTCGCGTATTGAGCGAAAAGTTGGTGAGCAGTTCAAGTGCCAGGCGTCGCTAGGCTAACACCCTCGGGGCCAAGCTTGCGGACTCTCTACTTCACCGCGATATTCACCAGCCTGCCCTTCACCACCAGCACCTTCACGATCTCCTTGCCTTCGATTGCGGCTGCAATCTTCGGGTCGGCGATGGCGAGTTCGCGCACCTGATCCTCTGCTGCGTCTGCAGGCACAACGATACGGCTCCGGACCTTGCCGTTGATCTGAACCGCGATCTCGATTTCTACTTCCTTGGCCAGCGCGGGATCGTACTTCGGCCACGGCGCGCGCAACAGATCGGAGGTCTCGCCCAGCATCTCCCACAATTCGTGCGCTAGATAGGGCGCGAAGGGCGCCAGCATCAGCACCAGGTCGCGCTGCACATCGGCCACCAGCCACGCGGAAGCGGCTCCCCCGCCGCGCTGCACGCTGTCTTCGTAGGCATATAGCTGGTTCACCAACTCCATGATGGCTGCAATCGAAGTGTTGAAATGCCATCGGCCACCGAAGTCTTCGGTCACGCGCCGGATGGTCTGGTGTAACTTGCGCTGCATCTGCCGCGCCTGCGGCGAAAGCTGCGTTCCATCGCTGCTAGTCCTAGTCTTCTCGTTGGGCCGGGCATTGCGCACGACGAAGCGATACACGCGCGACAAGAACCGGCTGATGCCCTCTACACCCAGGTCCTGCCAGTCGAGGTCGCGGTCGGGCGGCGATGCAAACAGCGTGTACATGCGCGTCGCGTCCGCGCCGTAATGCGCCACCATGTCGTCGGGCGAGACCACATTGCCCAAGCTCTTCGACATCTTGGCGCCGCCCTTGATCACCATGCCCTGGGTGAAAAGCCTCGCGACAGGCTCGTCATTCTTGACGATTCCCATGTCGCGCATAACTTTCGTCCAGAAGCGCGAGTAGATGAGGTGCAGAATCGCGTGCTCCACGCCGCCGATGTATTGGTCGATGGGGAACCAGTAAGCAACCGTGTCGGTGTCGAGAGGTTTGGTGTCGAGCGTTGGGTCGGTGTAGCGATAGAAGTACCAGGACGAATCGACGAAGGTGTCCATGGTATCGGTCTCGCGGCGAGCCGGGCCGCCGCACTTCGGGCAGGTCACGTTGACAAACTCCGGTACGTTGCCGAGCGGCGAACCGCCGGCCAGCGTGATCTCAACGTTCTCCGGCAACAGCACCGGCAGGTCCTTCTCCGGCACCGGCACGATGCCGCACGTTGGGCAGTAGATCACTGGAATTGGCGTGCCCCAGTAGCGCTGGCGACTGATCCCCCAATCCTTCAAACGATACGTTACGGTCGCCTTGCCAAAGCCGTGTTCTTCGGCGTATTTCGACATCTTCTCGATGGCTTCCTGGCTCGGCAGTCCGTTGAACTCGCCGGAGTTCATTACCAAGCTGTTGCTTTCGGTGAACGGCAACACCGGCTCATCGGGCTCACGACGCTCGTCTCCGTCGCGGCGCGGCAGGATCACGATGCGAATGTCGAGGCCGTACTTCTTGGCGAATTCGTAGTCGCGCTCATCGTGCGCCGGAACCGACATGATGGCCCCGGTACCATAGTCGAGCAGAACGTAGTTCGCCACCCAGATGGGCACTTGCTCGTTGTTGAACGGATTGATGGCGTAACGCTCGGTGAACACGCCATGCTTCTCGATGGCGCCAAGGTCGCCCTCTTCCTTCGCCTTGCGCTGCTCGCTCTTCAGGTCTTCGGCCTTGGCCGCCAACTCAGGATTGCTCGCGATCAAGTCAGCCACGACAGGATGTTCCGGCGCAAGCTGCAACGACGTCGCGCCGAAGATGGTGTCCACGCGAGTGGTGAAGACGGTGATCTTGTTGCCTGCCGGCCCAGCCGGGCCGTCAAGCTTGAAGTCCACCAGCGTGCCTTCGCTGCGCCCGATCCAGTTGCGCTGCATGGTGCGGACTTTTTCCGGCCATTCCGGCAGCTTGTCCAGGCCCTGCAACAGCTCGTCGGCGTAGTCGGTGATGCGCAGGAACCATTGCTCCAGGTCGCGCTGCTCCACCAGGGTGGTCTCGTGCCGCCAGCAGCATCCGTTGGGCAGCACCTGCTCGTTGGCCAGCACGGTGGCACACTGCGGGCACCAGTTCACCCGGCTCTTCTTGCGATAGGCCAGCCCCCGCTCCAGGAACTTGAGGAAGAACCACTGGTTCCAGCGGTAGTAGTCCGGCAGGCAGGTGGTGACCTCGGTTGACCAGTCGTAGGCGAAGCCGAGGCGCTTCATCTGCGCCTTCATTTTGGCGATGTTGCCCAGGGTCCACTCGCGCGGCGGAGTCTGGTTCTGAATCGCGGCATTCTCCGCGGGAAGCCCGAATGAGTCCCAGCCCATGGGATGGAGCACGTTGTGGCCCTGCATCCACATGTAGCGCGCCAGCGCGTCCCCAATGGAGTAGTTGCGCACGTGCCCCATGTGCAGCGCGCCCGAAGGATAGGGCAGCATCTCTAGGACGTAGTACTTCTTGCGCGTGCTGGTGGGCGGCTCGGCTTTGTACAGGTCGGGATTCTGCGCCCAGCGCGCCGACCACTTCTGCGCAATCGCCTGGGGATCGTAGCGGTCGGAACGGGTGGCAACTTCGGTCTGCTCCGCCTTCGGCGGTTGGGTTTTGAACTCGGCCATAAATGTTCGTCGGTGAGCTTGGGATAAACTTTGATTTTACAACGTGGGAAGGAAGCCGTTAGAACTGGTAGATCGTGGGCAGTGAGCTACCAAATCGGTCGGATCAAAGAAAACCTGGGAGGTGCTGGTGACTTATATGCTGTGCCGCAATCGCGTCGCGGATTATTCGCGGTGGAAAGTTGTATTTGCTTCTCACGCCGCAGTCCATCGGGATGCGGGATTGCATCTGCTTAGGATATGGCGCGCTCTTGTTGATCCCAACAACGTTTTCTTCCTGTTCGAGGTCACCAGCATAGAGAAGGCCAAGGAATTCATCAGTAATCCTGAAGCCGCCAAAGCTGGAGAATCCTCAGGCGTTCTGGATGGCGAGTACCATTTCCTGGAAGACGCTGGGGAATACTGAGGTTCAGAATGGAGTGCCCGAATCATGAGGACCTCGAAGGCCAAATCCAGCAGCGACACCAATACTCTGACCGCCGCACAATTTCGCGCCATCACTAAGGCCCTTTCCGATCCCCAGCGCTATGACATCCTGCAGCACATTGCCCGGCGGCGGTCCTGTACATGCGTCGAACTTCGCGAGCGCTGCCCGATCACGCCTGCAACCCTTTCGCACCACCTGAAGGAGCTCCGATCCGCCGGATTGATTATCATCGCCCGCAAAGGTAAGTTCGCCCTCCCATCCTTCCGCCGCGAGGTGTGGAAATCTTACCTTGCCCAGCTTTCTGAACTCTGAAACTTTCGTCTACCTCGCACATCAATTAGACATTCATCGAATTGATGGAAATGTTGCAGGAGGAAAAAATGGGCAAGTTAACGGGTAAGACTGCTGTCATTACGGGTGCTTCTAAGGGCATCGGCGCCGGTATCGCGCTGGCCTTTGCCAAAGAGGGAGCCAACGTCGTCGTCAACTACGCGCGCGGCAAGGACGACGCCGAAAAAGTTGCCGCTAACATCAAGGACGCCGGGGGAAAGGCCATCACGGTTCAGGCCGATGTCTCGAAGAAAGCCGACGTGGACAAGCTGTTCAATGAAAGCAAGAAAGCGTTCGGGAATCTCGACATCCTGGTCAACAACGCGGGCGCATACGAGTTCGCGCCTCTGGACCAAATCACGGAAGATAGCTACCGCCGTCTATTCGACCTCAACGTCCTCGGGACCTTGCTGAGCACCCAGGCTGCCGTCAAGTCGATGACCAACGGTGGGTCCATCATCAACTTGAGTTCCGTCGTTTCCATCACGCCTCCGCCCACCGCAGCCGTGTACAGTGCCACCAAAGGCGCCGTTGATGTCATCACTCGCACGTTGGCGCAGGAGCTCGGTCCGCAACAGATTCGGGTCAATTCGCTCGCTCCCGGACTGGTCGAGACCGAAGGTACACGTGCCTCCGGTAACGCGGAAGGTGAATTCAGGAAGTACGCGGTCTCGCGCACTCCTTTGGGACGCGTGGGCGAGCCGCAAGATATTGCCAAGGTAGCCGTCTTTCTGGCGTCCGATGACTCGGCGTGGATCACCGGCGAGGTATTACCGGTCGGCGGCGGAGCAAGGTTGTAATAATTTCTGAATCAAGGCGGGCCGGCGGATCCGGCCCCTTTCCTTTCACGACTCGCTCACTTCCTTATCAGCCGTTTCAGCGCGTTCACGTTCGTGAGGTCGTCGAGCGGCTCATCGATTGGCGTTTCGGCGATAAAGGCCACGTGCGCGAGGCGTGGGTCGTTCAGCAGGCGTCGAAATGGCCTCAGGCCAATACTTCCCTTCCCGATGTGCTGATGGCGGTCGAGCTTCGACCCGCGCGCAGCCTTGGCGTCGTTGCAGTGCCACACGTAAACATTCTTCAGCCCAACCGTGCGATCGAGTTGGTCGAGCGTGTCGGTGAATCCTCCCTCGCTCACGATATCGTAGCCGGCAACATGCGTGTGGCAGGTATCAATGCACGCGCCTGAGGGGACGAAGCCGCCCAGCAGATACAGCAACTCCGCAACCTGCTCGAAATTGCTGCCGAGCGAAAACTCCGATCCGGCGGTGTTTTCGATGAGAATGCGCAGCTTGTCCGCCTTCAAGTCGAGCCCATCCACGGCCTGCTCTATAGCCACCGCGACCCGCTGTAGGCCTTCTTCGCGGCTGCTGCCGCGAAACGAGCCGGGATGGAGCACAAGGAACTCCGCGCAAAGCGAGAGCGCACGCTCGACCTCGCGGCGAAAGGCCGCGATGGATTTGGCGTGGAACCCAGGATTACCACCCGCCAGGTTCACCAGATAGTTGGCGTGGACCACCAGCGGTGTCAGTCCGTAGCGCTCGCGCAAGCGCGTCATCTCGTCGCATTGCGCGCGCGAGAGCTGGTAGGGCTTCCACTGCCGCGGGCTGGAGGAGAAAATCTGAAAGGTGTTGCAGCCCAGGCGATAAGCGCGCTCGGCGGCGAGTTCCACTCCGCCTGCGGTTGAAGTGTGGATGCCGATGCGCCGTGAAGTCAGTTTCGGCGGTCGCTTCGGCGGGGGCAGTAGCTTCAGGATGTCCTTTTCCGGCTTGATGGAGTTTACGGCCCTCAGGATGTGATTCTAAATGGCCTTCCGCGATACACTAGGATGCGCACCAAGGGGTCCTCCGATGCTTATTGTTATGAAGGCGCACGCCACCGAAGAGCAGGTGCGGAGCGTCTGCCAGAAGATCGAGTCGCTGGGTCTGCGCGCCCATTCCATTCCTGGAACACAACGCACCGCCATTGGCATTACCGGCAACGAGACGGAACTCGATCCCGGCACGTTCGATGAAATGGGAGGGGTGCAGGAAGTCATCCGCGTCAGCAAGCCGTACAAGCTGGTGAGCCGTGACGTAAAGGAGGAGGACACTGTCATCCGCTTTCCCGGGACCGATGCGAGTTTCGGCGGTGAAGAAGTTGCCATCATCGCTGGCCCCTGCGCGATTGAATCGCGCGAGCAGGCGTTGACCACCGCAGGGCACGTCGCTCGCGCCGGAGCAAAATTCTTTCGCGGTGGCGCCTACAAGCCCCGCACCTCACCATACTCGTTTCAAGGGCTGGCGGAAGATGGTCTGAAAATTCTGGCTGAGGTCCGCGACCGCTTTGGCCTGCTGATCGTCACGGAAGCCATCGACAACGAATCCCTGGACCTGGTGGAAAAGTATGCCGACGTGATCCAGATTGGCGCCCGCAACATGCAGAACTTTTCGCTGCTTAAGCGCGCTGGAAGAGCCCACAAGCCTGTGCTGCTGAAGCGTGGCATGTCAGCCACGGTGGAAGAATTCCTGATGGCTGCCGAATACATCATGAGCGAGGGCAACTACGACGTTATCCTGTGCGAGCGCGGCGTGCGTACCTTCGCCGACCACACGCGGAACACACTCGATCTCAGCGTGGTGCCTGCGGTACAGCGACTGAGCCACCTGCCAATCATCGCCGATCCCAGCCATGGCACCGGTAAGCGCAACAAGGTGACGCCGCTATCGCGCGCTGCAGTGGCCGTGGGAGCAGATGGTCTCATCATCGAGGTCCATCCCGATCCCGATCGCGCACTTAGCGATGGGAAACAATCGCTCTTCCCGGAGCAATTCGACGCCCTTATGGCCGAGGTGCGCGAAATTGCCAAGGTTTTGAAACGTACGGTCGCCGATCCCGTCGCTAATCCCGGAGCGCGTCCGTCCAGCCCGGTCCTCGCGAGCGCCGGATCGGCCGCCGCTCGCTAATGCGTGAAACAGTTCGCTGGAAATTTGCCGCGCTGTTGTTGTCGCTGTTTGCGCTGACGGCCTGCCATCAGCGCAAGACAGTTCCTCCTGGCTACCACGAATACGCCTACGTTACCAACGGCAAGAGTAATTCCGTCAGCGTTCTCGATCTGCTGCAGCTTAAGAATGTGCAAACGATCGCCGTGGGCGCCAGCCCGACTGGCATCGCCGCCAATCCCGCGCGCAACGAGATTTACGTCGCCAATGCCGAGTCTAACAACATCAGCATCATCGACGCAGAGCGCAATGAAGTTGTCGGCACCATTGGCGTTCATCGCGGGCCGTATTTTGTTTCGGTGTCGTCGGATGGCAAGCGGGCGTACGTTGCCAACTCAGGCTCGGCGAATGTTTCAGTGCTTGATCTTACCAAGCGTGCCGTGATTGCGACTGTTCGGGTCGGGGGCGCTCCTGGCCTGGCGAGGGTTTCGCCCGATCGCAAGCTTGCGGTGGTGAGCAATCGCGCTGACAATACTATCTCGATCATTGACACCGACAAGCTCGCGGTGCGCAGCACGGTGCCGGTGTGCCAGCAGCCTCAGGACCTCGCAATTTTGCCCGACTCCAGCAAGGTGTTTGTGGCTTGTCCGGGATCGAACCAGCTCGCCTCTATTGATCTCAAATCTGGTCGCCTGCTGACACTTCTTGACGTTGGCAAGTTGCCGATTCAGCTCGCACTCAAGCCTGACGGCGGCGAGCTGTTCATCAGTAACTTCGATGGGAACAGTTTCTCCATCATCGAGACGGGAAACAATGAGGTCGGAGGCAGCTATCTGATCGGCAATAACCCGGTGCGCGGCGTCGTTACATCCGACAACAGCTTGCTATACGTCAGCAACTTCGGGTCGGACAACGTCAGCGTTTATGCAATTGACGAGGGGCGGGTGATCGGAACGGTGCAGGTAGGCAGCCACCCCGATGCGCTGGCGCTAGCACCCGACGAGACGCACTTGCTGGTGGTGAACTCCCGCTCTGGGGACGTCGCGGTTGTGCGCACAGTGAAGACCCGCGACAACTCGAAACTTAGCGCCGATCGCGCCCTGGTTACGCTGATTCCTGTGGGCAATCAGCCGAATGACATTGTGATCAAGGCGTTTCAGGTAGACGCAAAGTAACGATAGAAATGCGATGCTGATCCGCGAACAGGTTTCTCTGGCTCCGCTGACAACGCTGGGCGTCGGAGGGCCCGCACGCTACTTTGTCGAGGCGCGTAGCGAAGCTGAAATCTTCGAAACGGTGGAGTTCGCCCATTCGCGGCAATTGCCGTTGTTCGTCCTGGGCGGCGGAAGCAACCTGGTCGTGGCTGATGCGGGATTCGAAGGAGTGGTACTGAAGGTCGGAATCACCGGCTTATCCCGGTCGACTCCTTCCCAACGGATTGTGATCTTTACTGCCGGCGCCGGCATGGATTGGGATGAGTTGGTAGCGCAGGCTGTAGAAGCGAACTGCGCTGGCCTGGAGTGCCTGAGCGGAATTCCTGGCACGGTAGGCGGTACGCCGATGCAGAACGTCGGGGCCTACGGCCAGGAAGTTTCTGAAACCATTCGTGAAGTACGAGCGCTGGACGTGCGCTCAATGAGAACGGAGACACTTTCCAATGCGGACTGCCGGTTCCAATACCGCAGCAGCATTTTCAACACGACCGAGCGGGATCGCTACGTAATCCTGCGAGTAACGTTCGCGCTGCGCGAGGGCGCAAGGCCGAGCATCAGCTATCCCGACCTGCAGAAATTCTTTGCCGGGCATGCTAGCGAGCCAGCTATGGCTGAGGTACGGGCGGCAGTGCGGGAGATCCGCCACCGCAAGGCCATGCTGATCGTGCCAGGTGACGATGACGCCCGCAGCGCAGGTTCGTTCTTCAAGAATCCGGTCGTGCCGGAGTCCTTTTATGAAGAGATCTCGACACGTCTGACGTCGCGCGGGCTGCAGCTGCCTGGCTATCCTGCTGCCGATGGCTTCCGCAAAATTCCGGCGGCGTGGCTGGTCGAGCACGCCGGCTTTGCGAAGGGATATACGAAGGGTGCGGCCGGCATTTCGCGCAAGCACGCGCTCGCTATCATCAATTGTGGTGGCGCAACAGCAGCCGAGATCCTTGCACTGAAAGACGAGATTCAATCGCGGGTGATGGATATGTTCGGAATTCATCTCGTGCCCGAGCCGGCGTTTGTGGGGTTTTAGCTCTTAGCTGTTCGCTCTGTGCTCTTCGCTTCATCACCCCGAACGCGGAGGTCGCCCTGGCGACCGACGAGCCGAAGGATCCTACGTTGGACGCATCAGTGCCATTAAATCGGGGCCTTGCTTGTGCCATTCGGTTACTTGTTCGAATGCAAGAGCGAGTTGCAGAACCGCAGCATCTGCTCCCGGCTTGCCGGATATCTGCATGCCTGCCGGAAAGCCCTCGCGCGTAAATCCACACGGCACTGAAACGCTGGGCCAATCGAGCACGCTGAAAGGCTGTGTGTTGCGCAGCAGGTAAGTCACCTCGAACCGCCGCAGCTCGTTCGCATCTAGCAATTCAAGCTCTGAGGTTCGCGGCGCGGCCACCGCAACCGTCGGCGTAACGACCACGTCCACTTGTTCGAATAACTGCAACGCTCGCGCCCGCTCGGCTGCCAGGCCCCGCCATGCACGGATGTAATCTGTCGCACTGATGCCGGCGCACTGCAGGATTCGTGAAAGCGTTCGCAGATCATACAGCTCAGGGTGGGTCTCCACCATCTCTTCGTGATACTCGTAGATCTCGGCGTTGAAGATAGTGCGATGCCCGCTTACGTCGAGTCCTACATCGCGAACTTCCGCAGCCAGCCCCCTGATGACCGCAAGCGCTTCTTCAATGCAGGACTGGACGTCCGGCTGCAGACCCTCGAAGAAACCTTTTCGCGGTACACCAACCTTCAGTGCGGAGACGCTCTCGCCCGGTAATGCCCTTGATGCCGAACCGCTGAGAACCTGCAACAGAACGGCAGCATCGCGCACGGTGCGAGTCATCGGCCCAGCGGTATCGAACGAACGCGACAGTGGGATAACCCCTTTGGCACTCAGCAATCCTGCACTCGGGCGATGCCCGACAATGCCGCACAATGCCGCCGGACAACGGACCGAACCCGCGGTGTCCGTTCCGATCGCAGCGACGCACATTCCGGCAGCGACGGCCGCGGCCGAGCCTGAAGAAGACCCCCCGGTGATCCTGTCCGTATTCCAAGGATTCTTCGCCGCACCGAACGCGCTCACAATTCCACTTACCCCGAACGCGAATTCGTGAAGATTCAGTTTGCCGACGATCACCGCTCCAGCGCGCTTGAGTTGCCCGACCAACTCAGCGTCTTCGCCCGGTACTCGCTCGCGAAACTGATTGCTGGCCGCCGTGGTTCGTACCCCAGCAGTGTCGAGGAGGTCCTTCAGTCCAATCGGAATACCGTGCAACGGGCCACGGTACCTTCCCGCCAGAATCTCGGCTTCGGCCTGACCTGCCCCTTCAAGCGCAAGATCGGCTGTGACGGTAATGAACGCATTCAACACAGGATTGAGCCGCTCGATGCAGGTCAGGCACTCGCGTGTAAGTTCAACCGGAGAAAGTCGCCGGGTGCAAATCTGATCCGCGGCTTCAGTAAGGCTGAGCATCAAGGGAGCAGGTGGTTACAACGGCGGACGCTTTTGTTTCTTCTGGCACTTTTCGCAGATGCCATAGATCTGAAAGGTGTGCCGCGTTGGCAGGTACTTGTTCTTGCGCCCGATTTCCTGCTCAATACGTTCGATCCCGCGAGCAAAAAACTCTACGGAAGCCCCACATTCAGTGCACACCATGTGGTGATGAGTGCGGCGCTGGTACTGCTGCTCGTAACGCGACACACCGTCGTCAAACGCCACCTCGCTGGCCAGGCCGCACTCAGCCAGCAGCTTCAGCGTGCGATACACGGTGGTAAAGCCGATGCGCTCGTCCTTTTTCTTGACCAGGCGGTACAGCTCGTCAGTGGAGAGATGGTCTCGCGTGTCAAGGAAGGCGCGCAGGATGGTGTCCCGCTGTCCGGTGTGCTTGAGGCCAACGCGTTTGAGGTGGCCATGAAATATGCCCTCGGCCTCGCGCAGCATCGCGCGTGAGATGGCCGGCTGATCATCAACACGTTTCTGCAGCATGGGGACCCACGTTTCGATATCAGCATAGCACCGGGTGCCTTGCGGCAGACACGATCTGCGCACGAGTTGGTTACAATCAAAGCTCCCATGGAAGCCATCGCGATTTCTCCACCCGCACGGACGTCCAGCCGCAAATTGATCTTTCGCGCGGTAGTGGCGGTCTTGCTGTTGTTGCTAATCGCCTTCGTCGCCTTCGATGTCTGGTTTTATCGCGCCGTGCGCGCCGCGCTGCCGCAGGTGGATGGCACCATTCATCTCGCAGGACTCACCGGGCCAGTCAGTGTGACCTACGATTCCCTCTGTGTCCCGCACATTGCCACCGCGAATTTGCCTGATCTCTTGTTCGCCCAAGGCTACATCACTGCGCAAGACCGGCTCTGGCAGATGGACATGACCCGCCGCTACGCCGCAGGCGAGCTGTCTGCCGTATTGGGGCCGGAGTACATCAAGATCGATCGCGAACAGCGCATCCTCGGCCTGCGGCAAGTAGCGGAGCGGGCCGTCGCCAACATGACCCCGGCGCAGAAGGCGCAGTTCGAAGCCTATGCCGCCGGCGTGAACGCCTACATCGCGCAGCATCAGAAAACACTTCCTATGGAATTCCGCTTTCTGACCTATTTTCCTCACGTGTGGACGGCGGAAGACTCGACGCTGGTCGGGTTGTCGATGGTCGAATTTCTCAACCATTATCTCTACAAGCAGAAGCTCTTCAAGGAAAAGGTCCTGGCCAGGCTTGGACCAGAGCTGACTGCCGATCTGTACGTGAACTCTTCCTGGCGCGACCATCCCCCAGGAGCAGAGGGTGCTTCGATTGAGAATGAAATTCCGACGCAGACAACTCCAGACGAAGGAGAAGACCCGGGGCTGCGTCGCGGAAAGAAAATCAGCCGTCTCACATCAAAAGAAATCAAAACGCAGATCCCTCGACTCGCTGCGCTCGCTGGAGATGAGAAACACGGTGAACAGCCTGGCGTTGCGGTATTCAACAAACTAAAGGCAGCCTCTGAAGGTTTGTCTCTTCAACCTGAATCTGCCGATGATCACCTTCAGCCCGGGTCCAACAACTGGGTGGTCTCGGGTGCGCACACCGTTTCAGGCAAGCCCCTGCTGTCCAACGATATGCACCTTGACCTGCAAATACCGAACGTGTGGTACGAGGCCCATCTTACGGCCGGGGATTTTGACGTTGCCGGCGTCACGCTGCCGGGCGTGCCATTTGTCATCGTCGGGCACAATCGCCGCATCGCCTGGGGCTTCACCAACCTCGGCCTCAACGTCGAAGACGTGTATATCGAAAAGTTCAACGACAAAGGCGAATATCTGACGCCGCAAGGCTGGGTGAAACCCGAGCATCGCAAGGAGATCATCGAGGTCAAAGGCAAACCTGAGGTCAATCTGGATGTTGTGATCACGCGGCATGGCCCGATCATCACCGACATTGTCCCCGGGGAACAGCGTCCACTGGCCCTGAAGTGGGTCATCTACGATCCCAGCGTGGGGAGCCTGGTTTTCTTTGATGTTGATTCGGCCAGGAATTGGCAGGAGTTCCGCGCAGCTTTTTCGCGCTTCGGCGCCCCTGGGCAAAATGTTGTCTATGCCGATGTCGAGGGACACATTGGCTACCTGGCTACGGGGGCCATCCCGATCAGAGCCGACGGCGATGGCTCTCTGCCCGTCGCCGGCGATGATGATTCGCACGAATGGACCGGATACGTGCCCTCCGAGCAATTACCGAATGTGTACGACCCGCCGTCGGGCATTATCGCCACCGCAAACGGCCGTATCACGCCAGACGGCTACCCCTATCTCCTAAGCATTGAGTGGATGGCTCCCTATCGCACAGAACGTATTTACAAGCTCCTAAATGCCCGGAAGAAGTTCACGCCGCCGGACATGCTGGCCATCCAAGTGGACATC
>JBKQKT010000029.1:0-4761 GCA_052147365.1 Candidatus Korobacteraceae bacterium
GCCATCGACCTGCTCGGGCTGGCATCCGTCAGCGGTGAGAGCCTGCGCGATGGACCGGACGGTCTCCGATGGTTTGCCAATGAGAAGAATGCTGCTCATGGAATGCTCCTGTGCAATGATACTGGCAGATCACGGAGCACAACCAAGGCAAATAGTAGTTAGCATACTAACTAACTCAGAGGACGGACATGGAACAGGACATCTTCTCCGCCATCAGCGCGGGCGACAGCGGCAAGATCAAAGCACTGATCACACAGCATCCCGATGCGGCGCGTGCCCGCAATCCGGCGGGCGTGTCGGCGCTGATGCAGGCGCGATACGAAAACAAGATGGACATCGTCGAGCTATTGCGCAACGCGGAGGGGGAGCTCGATGTCTTCGAAGCGGCCGCGTTGGGAGACGTCGCACGGCTGCGAACGCTGGTGGCTAGCGATCACACTCTGGTGAAGGCACAGAGCAGTGATGGCTTCACGCCGTTGCACTTGGCGTGTTTTTTCGGTCAGCCGGAAGCGGTGGAGTTGCTCGTACAGCAGGGAGCTGACCCCAATGCGGTTTCGCCCGGCCGGATCGCGATCATCCACAGCGCCGCCGCGTCGCGCAGTGCGGCGATGGTGAAGTTGGTCTTGCAGGCCGGCGCCAATCCCAACCTGCAGCAGCAAGGCGGCTACACCGCGCTGCACGAGGCAGCCATGCACAACAGCGTGGAGCGGGCGCAGGCCCTGCTGGAGGCGGGCGCCGACACCGCCATCCGCAGCGACGACGGCCTCACCGCCGCTGAGATGGCCGGCCAGAAGGGCAATACGGAAGTGCTGGAGCTGCTGCAAAGTGCAGTTTCAAGTTTCGACAGGCTTGCGCGCTAGTCGGAGGGGAAGCTTCGTGGTTGAATTCAAAATTCGAAACGTCTCCGTGGCGGGCCTCGAAACTAGAAACTTGAAACTCCAGACTCCTCTTCTGCCACCGTTGGTCCCCGGTGCTGGCGAAGAATGATGGTTCCGGTCAGCACCGCGCATCCCAGCAACAGAACGCGCAGGATGTTGGCGTGCAGCACGGGATCGCCCAGCAGGATGCGCACCAGGCCGAAGCCGGCACTGGCCGCGCAGAAGGCGAAGTACAGCTTCTCCTTGGCGCAATGCGAAACCCGTAGCAGGATGATCAGCACCGTGGTCACGATGACGTAGATGGCGAGCAGAACAATCCCGGCAACCCTTTTCTCGCCATGAATCGAGAAGGCTGCGGCAGGGGAGATTGCCAGTTGTACCCCGGCGACTCCCATAAAAAAGACCGAATGTACCAGCGCGATGATGGCGCGCTTACGGTTGGTAATGATGGCGAACCGGTCCATGTTGAGCCGTTATTGCGGGCGTCAGCACAGGGGGAGCCCGCAGAGCCTGCCCTGAGCAAAGCCGAAGGGCGAAATCCCGAGTGCAGCGAGGAAACCGCTGCTATTGTGCCGGAACGAGCGCACAGCAGGCTGTGACCTGAATCACATGCAGTCGGGTCTTTCTTTGGCTGAGAGCTGACGGCGGAATGCTGACGGCTGTTCTGGAGCGGGAGACGGGATTTGAACCCGCGACTTCGACCTTGGCAAGGTCGCACTCTACCACTGAGTTACTCCCGCTCGGCTGCTTGATTATAGCGAATGCGCGAAAGGCCGGGCAAATGAACCTATGGCTTGCGTGTAATCACTTCGCTGCCGTTTGCCTTACTGCCACAGCAACTCTACAATAAATGTTTATTCCCTCCGCGGACCAATTGCCATGATTCATTTTCCTGTGCCCGAGGCGCTTACCTTCGATGACGTGTTGCTCTTGCCTGCCAAGTCCGATGTCATACCGGCTGCGGCCGAAACCACAACCCGCCTGACCCGCAACATCGAGCTGCGCATTCCGCTCATCAGCGCGGCCATGGACACGGTGACCGAATCGCACATGGCCATCGCCATGGCGCAACAGGGCGGGCTGGGCATCATCCATCGTAATCTCAGTATCGAGCAACAGGCCGGCGAAGTGGACAAGGTGAAGCGCTCGGAGAGCGGCATGATCGTCGATCCCATCACCATGTCGCCGGAGGACAGAATCGCGGATGCGCTGGAGGTGATGCGCCGTTACCGCATCTCCGGCGTACCCATTACCAAGAACAAGAAACTCGTCGGCATCCTGACCAACCGTGATCTCCGCTTTGAAACCCGCACCGATGTTCCCATCAGCGAGGTAATGACCAAGGAAAACCTCATCACCGTTCCGGTGGGAACGACGCTGAGCGACGCGGAAGCGATCCTCCATCAGCACCGCATCGAGAAGCTGCTGGTGGTGGACGATCAGTACAACCTGAAGGGGCTGATCACTGTCAAGGACATCCAGAAGCGGCTGAAGTATCCGACGGCCGCCAAGGATGCGCATGGCCGCCTACGCGTGGCCGCGGCTGTCGGCGCCACCGGCGACTTCCTGGAACGCGCACAGGAGATGGTAAAGGCCAAGGTTGATCTGCTAGCCGTGGACAGCGCGCATGGACATTCCACGCGCGTGCTGGAAGCCGTCAGGCTGATCAAATCGAAATTGCCGGAAGTGGACCTGATCGCCGGCAACGTCGGCACCTTCGATGGCGCTTGCGAACTGGCGCGCGCCGGGGCCGATGGCATCAAGGTCGGCATCGGACCAGGCTCCATCTGCACCACCCGAGTGGTGACCGGCGCCGGCGTGCCGCAGATTACCGCCATTGCCGAGGCCGCGCGCGCCGTGCGCGACAGCGACGTTCCCATCATCGCCGACGGCGGCATCAAGTATTCCGGCGACATCACCAAGGCCATCGCCGCCGGCGCCAACTGCGTGATGATCGGCTCGCTGCTCGCCGGGACCGAGGAGAGCCCGGGCGAGACCATTCTCTATCAGGGCCGCTCCTTCAAGGCCTATCGCGGCATGGGCTCCATTGCCGCTATGTCGCAAGGTTCCAGCGAGCGCTACTTCCAGGATGGCAGCGACGAAGCTGATTCCTCCGTCCCGGTCCTTTCGGAGGACGGAAGTGAAGGCAACCGTCTAGGCAAGCTGGTTCCCGAAGGCATCGAGGGACGGGTTCCATATCGCGGCACTGTTGCCATGGTGGTTTACCAGTTGGTAGGCGGCGTGAAGAGCGGCATGGGATATGTCGGCTGCTCCACCATCTCCGAGCTGCAGCAGAAGGCGCGGTTCGTGCGCATCAGCGGTGCTGGCTTGCGCGAAAGCCACGTGCACGACGTGATGATCACCCGCGAGGCCCCCAATTATCGTGTCGAGTGACGTTTCGGTTCAGCGCCCGCATCCAACCCACGCCGACGCCAAACCGCTTGTGGAGCGCAGCCCTTTGCTGAGGCCCTCATTCCGAAACCTTTTCAAGAATTGGTGGCCGTCACTCATCTGGCTAGGAGTCATCCGGCTGGAGTCCAGCGATGCGGCTTCGTCAACCAATACCTATGGATTCCTGTGGACGATGGCGTCATTTCTGCATCTGCCCCTGAGCAGCCACCTCGTGAACGAGATGAATGCGGTTCTGCGCAAAACCGGACACTTCATGGGCTACGGGATCCTTGCCGTTCTGGTGTTCTTCGCGCTGCGCAACACCAATCGCGACCGGATCGCTGCGCTGCTGCGGCGGCGGCGCTGGGGAACGTGCCTGCACGACCTCTGGCGAATGGAGTGGGCCTTGCTTGGCGTGGGAGTGGCACTAATCACCGCTTCGTTTGACGAGATTCATCAGTCGTTCATCCCGTCGCGAAGCGGGCGCTGGCAGGACGTCATGCTGGACACTGTGGGGGCTGTCGTGCTGCAGATTGTCGTTTACTTTTTCTCCCTTGCAGCTCTGAACCGGCGGCGTAAGCGCCAGCTCGTCGCCCAGCCGGAATTCTCTTCCACCCAATAGCAGAATCCGTTAGAACAGTTGATGTGCCTGTGGCCTCCGCTGCGGACTTGACCGCGTGAACACTCCCGCCCATATCGAGCAACGCGATTCCGCCAGACTGCTGCGCTACACCTACCTGGGGCTGGTGCTCCTTAGCATCTTCCTGTTTGCATTCATTCGCTATCGCCTGCGACTCATGCCTCTGGAGCGCGACGAAGGCGAATACGCTTACGCCGGTCAACTTATTCTGCAGGGCATCCCTCCCTATCAGCTCGCCTACAGCATGAAGCTGCCCGGCACCGCAGCCGCATATTCCCTGATCCTCGCTGCCCTCGGCCAGACTCCCTCCGCGGTGCACACGGGGCTCATCTTCGTCAACGCCGCCAGCGCGCTGCTCGTCTTCTTCCTTGCGTCGCGACTGTTCGGCCACCTCGCGGGAGCCGTGGCCTGCGCCAGCTACGCCCTGCTTTCTGCCAATCCAGCGGGATTGGGCCTCGCCGGCCATGCCAGCCACTTCGTCGTGCTGCCCGCCCTTGGCGGCGTAGTGTTGCTGCTGGACGCGATCGAGTCCAACAAGGTGTGGCAGTTCTTCGCGAGTGGTCTGCTGCTCGGCCTCGCCTTTGTCATGAAGCAACCCGGCATTCTCTTTCTCCTCTTCGGCGGGGTGTATCTGCTACAAGCCAGGCTGCGGCCTCCCAGCTGTTGGCGAGGTCTGGCCTCGAGCCTCGGTGCTCTGTTATTAGGAGGAGCACTTCCCTTCGCCCTCACCTGCCTGCTCATGCTCAAGGCGGGCGTGTTCCAGAAATTCTGGTTCTGGACGTTTTCCTATACCAGCCAGTACGCCTCAAGGGTGACGATCGATGAGGGCTTGGCGCTGTTCAAGTTCATCAT
>JBKQKT010000030.1:0-8098 GCA_052147365.1 Candidatus Korobacteraceae bacterium
TCAGGGCACGACTTTAGTCGTGCCGCGAAATGCATTCCAAGATGCCGGCTTTAGCCGCTGCCAGCAGGGGCTAAAGCCCTGCGGAAAAGGAAGCCTTTCGGCACGGCTGAAGCCATGCCCTGATACAAACCTTTCTTGAAACAAGCTTTAGAACTCCCGAGGAACATATGTGAATATTCTGGTAATCTCCTGTTATTACCTTGATGCTGCGGCCGCGTTGTTGCGCGACGGTCAATTGATCGCCGCTGCGGAAGAAGAGCGCTTCACCCGCATTAAGCATGACTTCGACTACCCACAGAACGCGATAAGGTACTGCCTCGAAGCAGGCGGCATCAAAGGTCCCGACCTGGACTACGTCGCCTTCTTCGAAAAGCCCTTCCGCAAGTTCGACCGCATCCTGATGACCGTTCTGCAAACCTACCCGCAGTCCTACAAGGTCTTTCGCGAAGCCATGATTACCTGGATGGTGGACAAGCTCTGGGTCGGAGCCAAGATATCGGCTGACCTTGGAATTCCTAAAGACAGGATTCTGTATTGCGAACACCACCTCTCCCATGCGGCTGCCGCCTTTCTTTGTTCGCCCTTTGACGAGGCAGCGATCCTCACGGTGGACGGCGTCGGCGAGTGGGTGACCGGCACCTGGGGCATAGGGCGGGGCAGCCAGATTGAAATTCGGAAGCAGATGTTTTTTCCCCATTCGATTGGATTGCTCTACAGTGCCTTTACCGCGTTCCTGGGCTTCGAGGTCAACGAAGGCGAATATAAGGTCATGGGGATGGCGCCCTATGGCCAGCCGCGCTATGTGGACAAGGTATGGAAGCTCATCCGCCAGGAATCCGACGGCTCCTTCTCCCTCGACATGGATTATTTCTGCTTCCAGCACTCCACCGACAAGACATTCAGCAACCGTTTTGTCGAACTGTTCGGCGACCCCCGCCCGCCCAAGATGCTGTTCTTCACGGAAGCATCCGGCTTTCCCACGTACTTCGGCGCCCCGCCCTCGAACTATGCTGAGCTGTGCAAACTGAACCAGCACTATGCCGACATCGCCTCCAGCATCCAGCAGGTCACCGAGGAAGTTCTGTTGGGTTTGGCGCGAGGTGTGTACAAAGAGACCGGCATGAAGCGCTTGTGTATCGCTGGTGGCGTGGGACTCAACAGCGTCGCCAACCAGCGCATACTGCGAGAGACGCCGTTTGAGGAATTGTTCATCCAGCCGTCGGCGGGCGATGGCGGCGGTGCGCTGGGCGCGGCTCTGTGGGCCGACAACATGCTGCTGGGCAATCCCCGGCGATTTCGCATGGATCACGCCTACTGGGGCAAGGAATACGGACCATCGGAGGTCCGCGATTTTCTCGACACCAACAAGATCCCCTACCAGTACATCGAGAACGACGATCGGCTGATGGACCAGGTAGTCGATCGCCTGCAGCAAGGCAAGGTCATCGGCTGGTTTCAGGGGCGTTTTGAGTGGGGACCGCGCGCTTTGGGCGCCCGCAGCATTCTTGCCGATCCCCGCAACGCCGGGATGAAAGACATCGTCAACACCAAAATCAAGTTCCGCGAACCCTATCGTCCTTTCGCTCCCTCCGTGCTGGCCGAATGCGCGGAAACTTATTTTGAGCTGCCCGACGCCATGCATCATTATCCGGCACGATACATGCTCTACGTCGTGCCGGTGCGCCCGAGCCGGCAGAGTTCCCTGCCCGCCATCACCCACGTGGACGGCACGGGCCGGCTGCAGACCGTGTTCCGCGATGCCAGTCCCCGCTACTATCACCTGATCGAGACATTTGGCCAGGCGACCGGTGTGCCAGCCCTGCTCAACACCTCGTTCAACCTCAAGGGCGAACCCATTGTGAACACGCCAGCCAACGCCTTCAACACATTCTCCAAGAGTGAAATGGATTTACTGGTGCTGGGCAATTTCATTGTTGAAAAGCAGCCCTAGAGGCAGGCTTCAACCGGGAGCTTGAGGGTGCCGAAAATTATTGCTTCACGAATTTCAGCGAGCAGGGACGGCCTTCGACGCGCGTGCCGGTTCCAGTCGAATCCCCAAAATGCGCGTCGATGTTGTATCCATACTCAGTTCCGGGTGGCGTATCTCTTCCGGGGACGTATTCCTTGGAGCCGGTAAGACCTTTGGCATAGAGCGAACTATTACCGTCGGAAGAGATCGTCCCATCGATTGCGAGCGAGCCGGGTTTGCCCTCGGTGCCGTGCAGCCCGTGAAACACGCCGTCGGTGACGGTGCTGGTGAACTGATAGGAGAAGCCCAGTGCGCCTCTGGCCGGCGCGCAGGACACGGTGGTCACCCACTTGCCATCGAAGTGTTGCTTGTCCTCTGCAAAGGAGACGTTCAACGAGAACAACAGGGCAAGCATCGCAACTGTTTTTTTGGTATACCCCACGGCCTTCTCCTCCTGATCCAGTCCGTTGAATGATACAACCTCGCGATCGAACGAAAACAAGGGAAATGATGGGACAGATTGCAGAAGCGTCGCCGCGCCTCAAGGCCAGAATCGCCGGCGTCTTTTATTTGCTCAACATCCTGATGGGAGCACTCGCCCTCTTTGTTGGCGGCAGGTTGGGTTCCGTAGCGATCCTCATCGCGACCTTGTGTTATATCGTTGTGACGCTGCTCTTCTATGACATCTTTAAGCCGGTAAACAGGAATCTCTCTTTGCTCGCGGCGTTCGTCAGCCTCGCAGGATGCACGGTTGGAGTCCTTAGCCCCCTTCACCTCATCTCCGTCAACCCTCTGATATTTTTTGGGTTCTATTGCCTCCTGATCGGCTACCTCATTTTCAGGTCCACCTTCCTGCCTCGAATTCTGGGCGTGCTGATGGCGATTGGTGGATTGGGTTGGCTGACCTTTCTGTCACCCCCGCTCGCAAACTACCTGTCCCCCTACAATCTGGCCCCCGGCATCCTCGGGGAAGGCTCACTGACGCTGTGGCTCCTCGTGGTCGGCCTGAACGTTCAACGCTGGAAGGAGCATGCTGGCGCAGCGCGGGAGTAACCATCGCAGCGGCGCGCATTCTTAATATGTTTTGTTTTTTCGAGCCGCGACCAGGACGAACTGACCGATTGGTACGGCGGTTCCTTCGATGCCAATGCCCTCGACGAAGCCAAAACCCGTAGGAACCCCACCTCCAATCCCGAGGCCATCCGCGGGCGCTTACCGCAAAGCGTTCACCACCAGCGGTCACCGCGCGCGGCGACAAAATTCCGCCAGACATAGTCCCATGGCACGACGAAAAGAAAGATCACGCTCATCATGCAGGCAAAAGTCGTGTCCCAGGTGTCTGCGTCCATGGTGTGGTTCTGCCAGGCAGGCAGCGCCACCGCGAGAAGCCATGTGGCCTTCCATGCTATTTCCCAGAACAGAAGCGGCAGCATTTTCAAGGGATAGCGTAGCCCCAGGACCGCCAGCAGCACGAGCGCGAGCAGCATGGAATTGACCACGCCATGCATCAACTCCCAAGGCCTGCGATGAAGGAAGGCAGGAACCTTCTGCATTCCCATGCCGACGGCAATCAAGAGATATCCGGCCCTCAGAAGGTAAATTCGCCACAACGCGATCTCCCGCTCCGGAGTCTCGTTTTGGTCCCGCATGCCCAAGGCTAATGCTGGCGATGAATCGGTTGTCATTGCGTATCTCCCATCCGACTCGCATCGGCGGCGTCCGTTAAGTTGGAGACTTGCGCAACACGCGCAGGCTGAAGCGCAGATCCTGAAGTAAGGTCCCCATGTTGAGAAACCCTCCGCGTCCCTTTTTTTGCTAGCCGTTGAAGCTCAGATTCAAGATTTTGCCCGGTATTGCTCTTCGCTCACGTGTTCCATCCAATCCACGGTTTTGCCGTCCAGCTTCTCCTGAATAGCGAGGTGTGTCATCGGAGACGTTGCCGTCGCACCATGCCAATGTTTCTCGCCCGGCGCGAACCAAACCACGTCACCGGGCCGTATCTCCTCGACGGGCCCACCCCAGCGTTGCGCCCAGCCGCGCCCGTACGTAACGATCAAGGTCTGGCCCAGCGGATGCGTGTGCCATGCGGTACGGGCGCCCGGCTCGAATGTGACGCTGGCGCCCACAACACGCGCCGGGTCGGCGGCCTCAAACAGCATGTCAACCCGTACTGCACCAGTAAAATAATCCGCCGAGCCTTTGCTGGACGGCTGCGAACCGCTCCGCCTAATTTCCATAATCTCCTTTCTCCAAGTCCGTTTATTTTCGAAGGGCTTCTTTGGCCTGCTTCAAACTGCCGAACGGCACCTGCACCGCCAAATAGACGGCCAGGCTTAGAACCAGCCGCCATGGCCAATCCAAAGAAGGCGTGAACCAGAAGGTGGCGCACATTACAACGCCACCGAGCAGCGGTCCCCAAACGGGAGGAAAGGCATCGCTCGCCAGCGCCGCGCGGCGGAAATAGTAGCAGGACATCACGAACCATACGAGATCGGCAAACACTGTAGCAGAGGCCGCGCCGATCATCCCGAAGCGCGGGATCAACAGAATGTTGAGCGCGACGTTAAGGCTGGCCGAGGTGATGGCACAGCGCAGATCGAGGGCCTGGTGGCCGGTGGCACGCAGCGAATCCATGTACACCCAGCGCAGCAGCACCAGCGCCGCCGACCATAGCAGAATCCGAAACGGCGCTGCCGAGTTGGCGTATGCCGCGCCGTACAGCAGACGAATAACCGGCGAGGCAAGAAACGTTCCCGCCACCACCATCGGCACCACGAACACCAGCCATAACTCGGCGGTATGCCGGACGAGCCGGCCAAACTCCTCGCGATTCTCCACGTAGAGCCGCGACAACGCGGGGAAGAGTCCGGCAAAATACGCCAGCGCGGCACTAAGCCCGACCAGCAGCAACTTGTACGCGGCGTTGTACCAGCCGACGACCGTCGGCCCTTTCAGGAAGCCCAGCAGCACCGCGTCAAAGTTGTAATTCAGCAGCCCCATGGCCAGCGAGAATCCGATAGTGAAGGCCGGCTTCATGATGGCCCTCGCCCCGCGCAGCGACAGGTTGAGCGCAAATCGCCCATAGCTTCGCGCAAACCAGCGCGCGAAGTAAGCGGTGGTCACCATGTCCCCCAGCAGCTTGAACGCAGGAACCCACACCAATCCAATCGGACTGTGGATGGACGCCACCACGAGCGCGGCGAAAACCACCTGGCCGATCACCAGCCCGCCCGCCACACCCGACATCTGCTGCCGCCCCATGAACACCCACTTGAGGCTCGCCGCCTGGGCAAAGACAGTCAGCCCGTAAATGACCAGCACCGCGCGCAGGCTTGGATAATGGGGAAACAGCGGCAGGACGGCCAGCAGAAGTACGAAACTGATGAAAGCCAGCAGCAACCGAATCGGCACCACGCGCGCGGCCAGCGCCGGAATGTCGCTGCTATTGGCGGCCTCGCGCGTGCCCCACATTTCGAAGCCGCAGTCGGCGATGAGAAGCAGGTAGGCCAGCACCGACCCGGCGAACTCCAGTACGCCGAAGCTGGACACGCCCAGAATGCGCGCCAGATACACGAAGGCGAAAAAGCTGGTCGCCTTGGCAATCAGATCACCGGTCGCCAGACGAATGATGTTGCGGAATGGATTGGCCAGCTTCGCGCTCGGCGCTTGAGAATCGATCACGGTCCTCCAGAAGACGTGTTGACTATAACCGGTCTCAGCGATAAGGCAGACTGGTTTGTATCAGGGCACGACTTCCAGTCGTGCCGAAAGCCTGTTCCGGGATTTGTCATCACGAAGGAGCGCGAGGGAGGGCCGCCGCAGGCACCGACTGAGCGCGACTGAGGGATCTGCTTTACTAACCGGTTTCGAACAACAGATCCCTCGGGGGCTAAAGCCCGCTCGGGATGACAAAATTAAGCGCCTTATCGGCACGACTGAAGTCGTGCCCTGACACAGGTCCTCTTGGTAATCACGCCCTGACTTTCACACTCCCCCAACACACCAAGTGCTATAGTAGTCGCAACCACAGCGCCAACTTCTACGTCGCCACTGAGAGCCGATGAACACGATTGAACGCATCGTCAGGCACGGTAAGCTTACTTGGAAGAACCTCGCTTTTCCAAGCGTGGGTACGCCCCCTTTTCTGATTCTGTTCATCAACTCCATTTGCAACCTCACCTGCGAGCACTGCTTCTACTGGCGCAACCTGAACCAGCGCGATGATCTGAAGGTGGAGGAGATTTTCGCCCTAGCGCGCGATCTGGGACGCATCGAGAACCTGAATCTCTCCGGCGGCGAGCCTTTCCTGCGCCCGGAGTTCGCCGAAATCTGTCGTTACTTCATCCAGAACAACGGTGTCGAGCAGATTTACGTGCCCACCAATGGATACTTCACCGAGCGCACCATCAAAGCGCTGCACAGCATCTTCGAGGAAAAGAGCCTCAAGCTGTTTGTCTGCGAGCTTTCCATCGACGGCATGCCCGAGTATCACGACCGCTTCCGCGGCAACTCGAAGTCCTTTGCCAAGCTGCTGGAAACCTACGAGGCGCTGGCGGAATTGCAGGTCACCGAGCCGCGTTTGCGCATCCATTCCATCTCCACCGTCACGTCGGAAAATCTTGACGAGATCAAGCGGCTGACCACGTACCTTTACGAACGCTGCCCCGCCATGGACCATCACAACTTGGCGCTTATTCGCGGCGAGCGCAAGAACCAGTCGCTCGTGCTCCCCGACCTGACGGCATACGAGGAGCTGTATCAGTACGCCCGCCGGCTGTGGGCGCCGCGCGAGGAAAAGCGCTACGGCTCACTCGTCGAGCCCATGCTTCAGTGGGCCAAGGTGAAGACCGCGCAGCAGCAGACGCAGGTCGTTCCCTGCCGCGCCGGCATCATGAGCGGCGTGGTTTACGCCAATGGCGACGTCAGCTTCTGCGAGATGCACCCCGCCATCGGCAACATCCGCCAGAAAACCTTCCGCGAGATCTGGCACTCGCCCGAGGCGGAAGCTCTGCGCCGCAGCGTGCACGCCAAAGAATGCTGGTGCACCAACGAAGTCTTCCTGTGGCCGAGCATCACCTACCAGCCGCTGCACCTTGCCAAAACGCTGCTCGGTTCGCGCGCCTGGGCCAAGGCCAGCGTTCTCGGCGACGCCGAACGCAACGCCGTGTTTGCCCCGAAACCAGCGGCGCCCTCGCATCCGGAATTGAAGATCCTGCGGTAATCCGCCAGGGCTCGGGTAGTGCGGGCCTTCAGGCCCGCGTACGCGAATGAGAATTAGGTTTGTCATCCCGAGCGAGCGCCCGCATTTCCTCCCCGACCCGCTTCGCGTCGGGCGGCGCGAGTCGAGGGATCTGTGGTTTGCTACGAGCTTATAAGAGATCCTGTCTAACAACCCTTCATGACCTCGGTACGAAACACTGCTTGGCGCACCGTCGCTGGCCTCGCCCTGCTCATCCTCATCGGCGGCTTCCTTCGCCTCCACCATCTCGGCGAAGCAACCGTCACCCACGTCGAAATGTACGTCCCCGGCATTCGCCTGCCGCACGGCATCTCCTATCCGGAAGAGCGTCTGAGTCTCATCAAGGTACTCACCAGCACCCTCAATTCCGACACCCACCCCCCAGCCTTCTACATGATGATGTGGTTCTGGACCAAGTGCTTCGGCACCAGCACCTTGGCGATGCGCCTGCCCTCAGCCCTGCTGGGGATGGCCTGTATCCCGCTGGTCTTCTGGCTGGGAATGCTCACCCGTCAGCCGGGCGCCGGCTGGATCGCGGCCGCCCTCGTGGCCGTGAACGGCCATCTCGTCTTTTGGAGCCGGATCGCCCGCATGTTTACCCTGGCCTGTTTCCTCGGCCTGCTGGCAACGATCCTGCTGCTCAAGATCGCGCAGCACGGTCGCGCCTCCACGACTTTGAAATTTCTCTATGCCGCCATCATGTTGCTCGGGCTATGCACCCATATCTTCTTCTGGCTCATCTTGGCGGCGCACATGTTCTGGACCCTCGCAAGTGCATGGAGCCATAACCAACCCCTGCCGGGCGCCGTCAAGCTTCAGTTCCTCATCCTGATTTTGGGCAGCCCGCTGCTCGCATCTTCGGCTTACCAGAACGGAAACACGCTCGCCGC
>JBKQKT010000031.1:0-7600 GCA_052147365.1 Candidatus Korobacteraceae bacterium
GTTCATCTCCCCGGGGCTGTACCGTCATGAGCGCCGCTACGTGTTGCCCTTCATGTTCAGCACCGTGGGGCTGTTTCTGGCCGGCGGCTACTTCGGCTATCGTATGGTCTATCCTGCAGCGCTCGATTTCCTGATTACCTTCAGCGGCCAGTTCACGCCGATGATCACCATTCAGGAATACACCGACCTGTTCCTGACCATCATCGCCGGCCTGGGGATTGTGTTTGAGCTGCCCATTCTGGTGTTCTTCCTTTCGCTCATGGGCATTCTGACCGCCGGCTGGATGTGGCGCAACTTTCGCTACTCCATCCTCGTCATCTTTATTATTGCGGCCATCATCACGCCCACCACCGACATCCTGAACATGTGCATCTTCGCCGCGCCCATGATCGTTCTGTATCTGGTGAGCATTGGCATCGCCTGGTTCGTCCACCCGGCGCAACGCAAGAAGCGGGCCGAAAAGGCAGGATAATTTCACCACAGAGTGCAGAGTGATGAAACCGCAGGTCCCTCGACTCCGCTTCGCTCCGCTCGGGATGACAAATCCAACTGAACGACTAACGGCTGAGTGCTGGCAGCCCTCTGTGTCGCCCGTCACATCCTACTCAGCCCGGTTTCATTACAATATCTTCATGGACTCCTTCATCATTGCAGGCAGGCAGTTTCGCTCGCGCCTCATTGTGGGCACGGGTAAGTACAAATCCGGGCAGGAAACAGCGCGCGCCATCGCGGCCAGCGGCGCCGAGATGGTCACCGTCGCGGTGCGCCGCGTCAACCTTGACCGCAGCAAAGAGTCGCTGCTCGACTACATTGATCCGCAACAGTATTTTCTGCTGCCCAATACCGCCGGGTGCTACACCGCAGACGGCGCTATCCGCACCGCGCGACTGGGCAGGGAAGTTGGCCTTTCCGATTGGGTGAAGGTCGAAGTCATCGGCGACCAGGCCACCCTGTTCCCCGATGTGCAGGCCACCATCGAAGCCACCCGCGTACTTGTGAAGGAAGGCTTTACCGTTTTGCCGTACACCTCTGACGATATGGTAGTTGCCAAACGTCTGATCGACGCAGGCGCGGCCGCTGTGATGCCACTGGGCGCGCCCATCGGTAGCGGCATGGGCATCCAGAACCAGGCCAACATTCGCATTCTGCGCGAGATGATCACCGACGTGCCGCTCATCGTGGACGCGGGCGTTGGTACGGCGTCGGATGCCACCATCGCCCTGGAGTTGGGAGTGGATGGCGTGCTGATGAATACCGGCATCGCAGGAGCACAAGACCCGGTGCTCATGGCTGAGGCCATGAAAAATGCCGTTATTGCTGGGCGTCAAGCTTATCTTGCCGGACGCATGCCTAAGAAGCTGTACGCGACGGCCAGTTCGCCGTTGGAAGGCGTAGTGCGGTAAAGCAGTGGATAGTGGTTAGGGAATAGTGGCTAGCCGGGGCGTACGCGTGCTCGATGGTAAACATCGAGCGCTTGGCGAAGAGCGAACAGCAAAGAGCGACCCGGCCAGCGCTCGCTCTTCGTACTTTCAGGCCACGCTGCAGCTCAGTGCATGTCGCTCATCGCACCGCCCGTGCCACTCTTCTGAGAGAGCATGGTCACCTTTGCCACTTGCAGCGAGCCATCGCTGTTCATCGTCCCCGTTACCTGCACGTGATGTCCCACGTCGCCCTTCACGGCATCGGGATTTGCGATGTTGATGACCTTCTGGTCCTTGTCCGTCACGAACACCGGCTTTTCGCCCGCATCGATGCACTTCTTGGCGCACGCGGCATGCGCGGCATTGGCGCCCTTGGCGCCGCACTTGGAATCACTGATCCAGCCGTCCCAACTCATGTCCTTCGCGGCCGCCAGCATGGTCATACTGATAAGGTAGAGCCCGATTACCAACAGCACTCGTTTAAGCATCGTCGAATCTCCTTTTGACTGCACGTATGTTTCGTTGGTCGAGTTTCTGAAGCCAAGGGATGGATCGAACACTCCGCCCTCGCGCCCATGCAGGTTTATTCATGGAACGCGTCCCCCGGTTCGCCGCGCAGCCGATCCATCCTGAATCAGGTACGACCAGCAGTCCCCATCGGATTGCGCCGCGCACAAGTTTATCCCAGAACGTCAATTTTGCGCGAAGAAGAAGAAAGACAATCTTCTTATCGATAGTAGACGTCGGCTGGAGTGATTCGCAGGACGAAAACTGATTTTGGTGCGGGGGAAGCCAGTTACCTGGGATTGGTGTTCTCTGCGAACTGGCGGACATCAGCCTTGGGTGCTTGTTCGAACAGCACGTGCTCTCCGGGTCTTACCAGGCCCAGTCGCTCCCGCGCCTCTTTCTCGATGGTGCTGGGATCTTCGCGCTGCAGCAGGTCCACCTGATGCTGTAATTGCTCATGCACGGTCGTATCTACTTCAATCTCATGCTGCAACCTTTGGATTTCAGCTCGTTTGGCCTGCCACACCTTCATGCCATTGGCGCCAAAGATCACCTTGTAGCCGATAAAGACCGCCAGCAGACCAATGCAGACCGTGGCCAGAACACGGCGCATGGCGAGAAACCAGCCTCCGGCAATACGAATGGAAAACATAGTTAAAGCTCTACTCAAACTTCCGTTCAGAGAGACTTTGCCCCCGGCTTTTCTAGTGGACTTCCATTCCCAAAGGCCGTCAAGCGAAGGGCAGGCGAAAGAACCAAGTTAGATATATTGGGTAGCGGGTCGTGGATGGTGATGGGTTGGAATCGTGACCGGTTTGCTTAACGCGGAGTACACGGAGTTTTTTGTTTTCCCGTGTCCTCCGTGTTCTCTGTGGTAAGAGGTTTTTGCGGCAGACCTGGCATCCTACAGTTTGCATCCAGATTTGAGTGGGGGTCGCATGACAAACGCGCGTCTGGTAGTGACGACAATTGGCTCAAAGGACGGCGCAGAACAACTCGCCGGGCAACTGCTTGAGCGGCGCCTCGCCGCCTGCGTCAACATCGTGGGCCCAGTCCGCTCGGTGTACCGCTGGAAGGAGAAGATCGAGCGCGAAGAAGAGCACCTGCTGCTCATCAAAACCACCATGGAGCACATAGCGAAGTTGCAGGCGGCGTTTAAGGAGCTGCATCCTTACGAGCTGCCCGAGTGCGTGGAATTGGCGATCGAGGGCGGCAGCGAAGCCTATCTGGCATGGCTGGCGGGGGAAGTCGGCGGACAGTAATCGCGCTACGCACTCACCGTCTTCGCCACCGCCCGCTCCCGATACCAGCCCACCGTACGCTGTAGGCCTTCCTCGAAGGTGACCGTCGGGCTATAACCAAGATACTTCTCCGCCAGCGTGATATCTGCGAGCGAGTGCTTGATGTCACCGGCGCGGTCAGGGCCGTGCTTGGCTTCGCCGCTGTAGCCGGTCAGGGGTTGCAGCAGAGAAAAGGTCTGATTCAACGTGACTCGCCGGTTGCAGGCGACATTGAGAGCTTTTCCGGCAACCGCGTCCGCGGGCGCAAGACAGGCCAGAAGGTTCCCATTGACCACATTCTCGATGAAGGTGAAGTCGCGGCTCTGTTCGCCATCGCCGTGAATTGTCGGCTGTTCCCCCCCCAGCATTTTGGTAATGAAGATGGCCAGCACGCCTGAATACATGGATGTCGGGTCCTGATACGGGCCGAACACGTTAAAGTAACGCAGCGAAACCGTTTCCAGCCCGTACACGCGGTAGAAGGACGTCATGTAGTATTCGCCGGTCAGCTTGGAGACGGCGTACGGCGAAATTGGATTGGGGGTCATATCTTCGCGCTTGGGCAATGTGGGCGTGTCACCGTACAGCGACGAGGAGGATGCATACACCACGCGCTTTACCTTGGCATCGCGGGCGCCGACCAGCAGGTTGAGCGTGCCGTCAATGTTGGCGCGATTGGTCTCGATGGGATTGGCGACCGAGCGCGGTACCGACGGGATCGCCGCTTGGTGCAAAACGTAATCCACGCCGAGGCAGGCGTTGGCCACCTCGGCAAGATCGAGCAGGTCAACTTCGCGGAAGTCGATGCGCGAACGCATTTCCGCCAGGTTCTCCGGCTTGCCCGTGCTGAAGTTGTCGATACCGCGCACCGACTCGCCGCGCCGCAACAGTTCGCGGGCAATCGAGGATCCGATGAAACCTGCAATACCAGTTACCAGATAGAGGGCCATGAGGTTAAGTATTCGATATTATCCGATTCCGGGCGCCAGTGAAGAGCGCGCCGGGACTGGAGCTCACCCCGCCATCTACCACTAAAGTTACTAGTGACAATTTCCGTCGCGTGAACTAAAAAAGATACTATCTATCACAATCGAGATCTACCGTAGGCGAATCCTGCAAAGTGATTCCAGGAGACTGCTGATGTTTATGAGACAAGAGGCCGCAGACTGTGGGCTAGAACTCAGGAATGCCAGCTCAAGCACGCAGCCGGCATCGCGGTATAGGCGTCGTAACGCTTTTATTTTTGGCGCATTGGCTCTGTCCCTGCTGCTTCTCACGGCTTGCGAGAAGAAGGAAGAAAAGCCCAAGGCGGGCCCACCCGAGGTTTTGGTCTCAGAGGTCATACAGCAGAACGTGCCTAACGTTGTCGAGTGGGTGGCGCAACTGAACGGCCCCATCAACGCCGACATCACTCCCAAGGTGCAGGGCTACCTGCTCAGGCAGGATTACCAGAATGGCTTTTTCGTCAAGAAGGGCCAGCTTCTGTTCGATCTTGACCCGCGGCAGTACGAGGCCGCGGTCGATCAGGCAAAGGCGAAGGTGGCGGTAGCACAGGCCGAATACGATAAGTTCACGGCTGATGTGCAGCGCGATACTCCGCTGGCAGCGCAAAACGCGATACCGCAAAAGCAGCTTGATACTGACCTCGCCAATCAGGCGGCCGCCAAAGCAGAGGTGCAGGCCAACAAAGCCGACTTGGCGAACGCGCAACTGAACCTGGCTTGGACCAAAGTCTATTCCCCGATTGACGGCATCGCCGGCGTTTCCAACTCTCAGATCGGCGACCTAGTGGGAACAACTACCAAGATGGCGGTTGTCTCGCAGGTCAATCCCATCTGGGCCTACTTCAATGTGAGCGAGGGCATTTTCCTCAGGTTTGCGCCCCAGGTCACCGGAATCATTACCGGCAAGGTCAGCAGGAGTTCGCTTGCCGCAACGCCGGTCGAATTCATCCAGGCGAACGATGAGCCTTATCCTCACAAGGGCGTCATCATCTACGTGAACCGGCAGGTCGGCACCCAGACCGGCACCATCCAAATGGCGGCTGAATTCCCCAATCAGGAGGCCGTGCTTCGTCCGGGCGGTTTTGGACGGGTAAAGATCGCGACCGGCGAGAACAAGAACGCCCTGCTGGTGCCGCAGCCTGCGGTCATCGAGATACAGGGGAAGTATCAGCTCATCGTGCTCAACGACCAGGGCAAAGCTACGTTTCGCCCGGTCAAGATGGGAGAGCGGATCGGCCCGAACTGGATTGTCAGCGAGGGCGTGAAGCCAGGCGAGAAAGTTGTGGTGGAAGGCATCCAGAAGGTGCAGCTGTTTGCGGCCGCTGCGCCGCCCGAAATGATCAAGGACGGCGTTCCCGTGGTTGCCAAGCCGTATGTGCCACCCGTGCAGACGGCAGGGAGCAACTGACCATGTCGAAATTCTTCATTAACCGGCCCATCGTCGCCATCGTAATCGCCATTCTGATGGTCCTGGCCGGCGTGGTCGCGATGCTCGAGCTGCCTACCGCACAGTTTCCCAACATCGCTGACCCCATGATTCAGGTGAAGGCGACTTACCCTGGCGCGGACGCCCAGACGATTGCCGAATCTGTCGCGACGCCGATTGAGCAGCAGATGTCGGGCGTCAGCGGCATGAACTACATGTACTCGTTGAGCGCCAGCTCGGGCGGTGGCATGACGTTGTATGTGGATTTCGCCCTCGGGACCGACATCAACACCGACCAGATTCTGGCTCAGATGCGAAGCGGGCAGGCCAATTCGCAACTGCCCGCCGAGGTGACCCAGCAGGGAGTCATCGTGCAGCCGGGCACGACGGCCCCGTTCATGCTGCTCGACCTTTTCTCACCCAGCGGCGCGTACGACAACGTCTTTCTGGCCAACTACGCCATCATCAATTTGCAGTACGCGCTGACGCGTATCTCCGGTGTGGGACAAGTGCAGATATTCGGCGCTGGTCCCTACGCCATGCGTATTTGGGTGAACCCTGACCGGCTCGCCAGCCTGGGGGTGACAGTTTCCGACATCACCAATGCGGTCAAGGCGCAGAACAAGGTCAATCCCGCTGGCCAGGTTGGCGGGCAACCCGTTCCCGAGGGGCAGCAGTTCACTTATAACGTGCGAGCACCCGGACGCCTGCCGACACCGGAGGAGTTCGATGAGATTGTCGTCCGCGCCCAGTCGGATGGTGCCATCCTGCGCTTGAGAGATGTGGCGCGGGTGGAAATGGGATCGCAATACTATTCCTACATGGCGCGGCTGGGAACGGTACCGGAGGGGGGGAAGCCGGCTAAACCCGCGCAGCCCGCGGCACTCATCGCGCTGTACCTGACTCCCGGCAGCAATGCCCTGACGACCCGGGCCAACGTCCTCAAATTTATGGACGAGGCGAAAGGAAGGTTTCCCCAGGGGCTGGAGTACATTACTGCGCTCGACACCACCCTCGCGGTCAGCGCCGGTATCCACGAGATTTATAAGACCCTCGGCGAAGCTCTGCTCCTGGTCATTCTCGTGGTTTACATCTTCCTTCAGGGGTGGAGAGCCACGCTGATCCCATTGCTGGCGGTTCCGGTCTCGCTGATTGCGACGTTTATGGTCTTTCCTCTGCTTGGGTTCTCCATCAACACCCTTTCATTGTTGGGACTGGTGCTGGCCATTGGTTTGGTGGTCGACGATGCCATTGTTGTGGTGGAGGCGGTGGAACACCATATTGAGCACGGTCTGTCGCCTCACGACGCCAGCATCAAAGCCATGGAGGAAGTCTCCGGCCCGGTGATCGCCATCGGCCTGATCCTGGCAGCGGTGTTTGTTCCCACCGCGTTCATCCCCGGCATCACCGGACAACTTTATAAGCAGTTCGCCGTCACCATCGCGATTTCGGTTCTCTTCTCGGCATTCAACGCGCTTACGCTGAGCCCCGCTCTTTCCGCCATGCTGCTGCGCCCCAAGAAGGAGGCATGGGGACCGCTGGGCGCTTTCTTTCGTTGGTTCAATAACATGTTCGGCAAGGTCACCGACGGATATGTTGGCGCTTGCCATCATTTAATCCGCAAGGCGGCTATCGCATTTCTGCTGCTTGGTGTGCTGACCGTGGCTGCCGGTTACTATGGCAAGCGCCTGCCGAAGAGCTTTCTCCCCGACGAAGACCAAGGCTACCTTTATGGCGGCTTGCAACTGCCCGACGCGTCCTCGCTGCAGCGCTCCTCCGAGGCCTCCCGGGAGGTCGAAAAGATCATCATGGACACACCCGGCGTGCAGTACGTCAGCTCGGTCATGGGCTACAGCATGTTGAGCGGCGTCAACGCTACCTATAGCTCCTTTTTCTTTATTTCCTTGAAGCCGTGGGAGGAACGCAAGACGCCCGAGACCAGTTACGATGGCGTCAAGGCCC
>JBKQKT010000032.1:0-14891 GCA_052147365.1 Candidatus Korobacteraceae bacterium
GCGTCTAGCGTCATCTCGAACTGATGATGCAACTGCCGGACACGCAACTGGTAGGCTGTCCACAGCAGCGCCATAAAGAACACCGCGCAGAGGGCGCGAAACCAGTTTGTCTGGTAGTACGCGGGAGCGACGGAGAAATCCAGCTTCGCGGCGCTATCGTTCCAAACACCGTCGCTGTTCGATGCGATTACGCGAAAGGAATATTTCCCCGGAGGCAAATCCGTGTAGAACGCCTGCCGGCGCGTACCGGCATCGTGCCAATCACGGTCATAGTGGTCGAGCTTGTAACGGAACTTCACTCTTTGTGGAATCAGAAAAGTGGGTGAAGTGTAATCAATCTGCAAGTCGCGCGGGTGCGGGGAAAGCTTCAGGCCTTCCGTTGCTGCAAATTCCTTTCGGTCAACGACGACCGATTCGATGTAGGTCGCTGCGGGCAGAGCTTCTTGCGAGAGCCTGGCCGGGTCCACCTTTTGCACGACCGCCCCGCTGGCAAACCAGAGGCGCCCGTTCGAGGAGAGAGCCGCTGCGTTGAAAGACGGGCGCCCTGATGGTCGGGCTCCGTCCAAGACGTCGAAGACGCGGGTTTGAATTTTACCTTCCGGGTTGGACCACCATCGCTGGAGCTCGGAATCTGGGAACTCGACGACCCCGCAATTGGTATAGAGCCACCAACGTTTTTCTTTGTCCTGAATGAAAGAGATGACGCTGTCGCAAGGCAAACCGTTCTTCGTTGTCAACCGCTGCACCTTACCCTGCCGTAATCCCACGAGCCCGTCCACCGTGGCGGCGTAAACAGAACCGTCGGCCGCGGCGCCAAGGTGAGTGACAAGCGGACTGCTTAGGTTGAGCGGGTACAGCTGCATTGTGCCATCACGAAAATGCCCGAGGTCCCCTTTCTTTGTAGTCGCTATCCAAATTCCCCCTCTTGGATCGGGAGCCATCGAATGCCCAAAAGGAGTTTGCGGCGCCGGGAATTCTTCACGCACCTGGAAATCGCGGATGCGCACCAGTTTTGGGGTGGCGCCAAAGCACTCTGCCCAGACATTGCCATCGACGTCCTCGGTCATTGCAGAGACAAATCCCAGCGGTTCGTGATTTGGCCCTGAGACTTGGCGGAAGTGCCCATCCTTGAATAGATAGAGGTCGTGATCCACTCCGACCCACAGGTTCCCGGCCGAATCTTCGAGCAAGGAAGTGACTTGGCCGCCAGGAAGACCATGCTCATATCGAATCGATGAGACGCTTCCGTTAACAATGTGGTCGAGAGATCCGTCGTTTGCCACCCAAATCGTTCCATCTTTGCTGGCAAGAACACCCGCTGCAGCATTGCCCAATCCTTCTGATGTTGAAAAGCTGGTGACTCGCGGATCACGGAAGCAGTCGATTCCGTTGTTAGTCGCCACCCACAGGATGCCTTCTCTGTCTTCGAAGAGGTCGCGAACATTGTCGCTGGACAAGCCCTCCGCCTGTCCATAATGCTCCACAACCTCCCCGTGCACCCGAAACAGTCCCTTGCCTGCGGTGCCTATCCAAAGGCTGCCGTCACGGTCGAACGTCATGCTGTAGACCTCGACTGTACTGCCGTCGAAGCCGGCCGCTACGAATGTTTGGAAGACACCATTCTTCAACCTTTCAAGTCCTCGTCCGGGAGCATCCTCCATGATGCCGACCCAGAGAGATCCATCCGGACCAGGCAGCATCGATCTTATGATGGTGCCTGGCTCATGGGGCTTCAGTTTGATTGGGTAAACCTGCGAAACCCCGTCACGCCAATAGACAATCCCTTTCAATCCTCCCATCCAAAAGCCCCCCTCGTTGTCGCGCAGCAGGGAAGCAGCCGCGGAAATGGGTATGCCATCGGATTCTCCGAAACACCTGGTAGCCTGGTCGCTAATGTGGCAAAGTGGTTGGTTAGTAACACTGAGGGACCAACGTACCACCCACAATGAGCCGTCCGGATCCTCGCTGACTCGTTGAAACTGCTGAATTCCGGGCAATTCGAAATGAGAAACAGCCACTCCGCCTTTCAGGTGAGCGATGTCATGCATCCCTATCGCCCAAATCCCACCTGTCCGATCGGCGTATACCTGCTGAACGGCGTTCATCGTCTTACCGTCAAACGATACAGTCCGAGGCACAAACCGAACACCGTCAAACCTGTACATTTCCTGGCGTGAGGATGCGAACCAGAGGAATCCGTCCGAGGTTTGCGTGATCGAATACATGCCGGACGGCGCGGACCCGTCCTGTATTCGCCAGGAGGTATGCATGTACTGAGTGAGACGTTTGTTCGAATCGAGGGCGTAAACCGAGCCTGACAGCAACAATATGCAAGTGAGATGACAGGCCAATGTGGCTGCAATCGCGCGGGCCCCCTTGAAACGAAGCAGCAGGGCTCGGCGAGAAGCTATCTTTCCCATGTTCATGGCCGAACAGCGTCAGACAGCGCTTGTTACTTACCAGTCAATGTATCACTCTCTCTGGCGTTTGTCAGTGAGCAAGTCTGATCGCTTCGCGCCCATTAGAAGCCTCGGCGACTACACTCATGTCCGATTGACCAGCGACGAGCCCAACGATTCCCTGGCGAATGAGGGCATGGTCGTCAACCGCCAGAATCCGAATCAAGCTGGCATCGCCACTCATGACTTTATCGGTGTCCCCTTACCGGAGAACTTCTTAGACAACCAGGAGCGGCCGGGGGATGTCGCGTAAGCCGTGGCGGCCGGAATGCTCAGCTCAACCTCCGTACCGGCACCGGGCTCGCTCCAGACTGCCAGCTTACCGCACACAAGTTTGGCGCGTTCGCGCATGCCATGCAAGCCAAAGTGCCCGGGACGTCCGTCTTCATCAAGAAACTTCGGGTCGATGCCCTTGCCATCATCCCGCACGCGCACCGTGAAGCGCTTTTCGTCGTACTGGATTTCCACTTCGATACGCTGCGCCTCCGCATGGCGGAAGGCATTGCGCAGCGCCTCGCCTCCTATCCGGTAAACTTCGTCTCGCAGGATGGGATGCAAACTCCGCGGCGCTCCTCCTATATCCAGACGAAACGCGGGAACAGTGGGGCCGGTCACGTTGGCCGCGAGTTCCTTCGCCAGGGTGCCGATCGCCTCCGCCAGGTCGTTGGTCTCGATCGTGGACAAACGCAACCCCTGCACCGCATCCCGGCCCTCGGTGATCGCCTCTGCCGCCTGATCGATCACGTTCTCCAGTCTTCGCTTGGCTTCGGCGGGCCGTTCGGGCAGCATGTTATCCACCGATTGAAACCGCAGCAACAATCCTTGAAAACTTTGCAGAAGTGTATCGTGCAGCTCCCGCGCGATGCGCATCCGCTCGCTGACGCGCGCTTCCAGGGTCTTCTCGAACTGCTGCGCCACATGACGCAGCCGCAGCCGATACAGCGCCCACAGTAACAGCGCAAACGCGGCCAGGCACGCCAGTCGGAACCAGTTCGTCTGGTAGTAGGCCGGCGTAATCGCGAAGTCCAGAGACGCACCCTGCTCATTCCATACCCCGCTGTTATTGCAGGCGATCACCCGGAAGCGGTATTTGCCGGGTCCGAGATTGTTGTAGAAGGCGCGACGACGTGTTGCAGCATCTTGCCAGTCTGAGTCGCGGCTGAGAAGCATGTAACGAAACTGGACTTTTTGCGGCGCAGCGAAGCTCAGGGCCGTGTAATCAATCTCGACGTCACGCGTCAAGGCGGGCAGATGGAGCATTTCTGCAATCGGGTAGTCCTTGTGATCGGCAATCACTCGTTCGATAAGGACGGGTGGGGCTATGCCGTTTCTGTACGTTTTCGTGGGATCGACCATCTGAAGAACATCTGAGGCAGCGAACCAGAGTTTTCCATCTCGCGTTTTTGTGGCCATCGGCTGCAACGGCAGGAAAGTACGGCGCGGCCGTAAACCGTCGAATTTGTCAAACACCTCAGTCTGTAGTTTGCTGTCGCTGTGGCGGAGCCACTTGTCGTATTCCGCCTTGGTGATCCTGACTAGGCCTCGTTGCGCATAGAGCCAAAGCGCGCCAACATCATCGCGGATTGCGGTAGAGACCGCTCCATCGGGAACGCCATTACGGTGGTCGAGCACCTGCCAATGTTGGTTGTCCCAGCGAAAAAGTCCCTCGCTGGTCGAGAGCAACAAAGAATCGTCAGAGTCTACTGCAAGGTCCATCAAGGTGAATTGGCTGCCTTGCGCTGGTATTGAAATCGTACTGGTCTGCCCGTCGCGGTAATAGGTGAGGGTGCCATTGAGCGAGCCGATCCAGAGGCCACCTTTGTGATCGGGCGCAAGATAACCTGTAGGCCGGTTGTCGCTGCTCACCGAAATCACCAGGTTTGCGGTTTGGTCTTCGACTCGAAAGAGTTCATGATGTGGCGTTAAGGCCCAGATCGTGTGGTTGGCGTCCTCGGTGATTGCGGGAATCCCCCCACCGGCAATGCTAGAGCCATCCGGACGTTTGAATTCTTTGAACCGGCCGTGCTCATAAGACATCAACCTGCCACCGAGTCCCAGCCAAACAACGCCCCTGTGGTCCTGATAAAGCCCGCCGACGTCGTTGCCAGGTAGGCCTTCCTTGGCCGACAGGATGGAGTGCTCTCCATGGGCAAGAATGTCGATGGCGCTGCCGTTTCCAACCCATAGAGAACCATCTTGCAAACCAAGAACGGTAAGAATGGTTGCCTGCGACATTCCCTCGCGAGTGGAGTAGGTGATCACGGGAATATCACGGAACTTATCTATCCCCGTGTCGGTCCACACCCAGAGACTGCCCTCGCGATCTTCGTAAAACGAATTCGCCGATTTGCCCGAGAGCCCTTCGGCGATCCCATAGTGTTCTGCTTTGCCGTTGCGAACTCGATAAATGCCATCACTCTCGGTGCCTATCCACAGCAAGCCGTTCCGATCGACGTACAACACCGTGGCATCGATTTTGCTTCCGTCGAATCCAGGAATGACATACGGTGCCCACTTCCCGCCGGAGAGATAACGGACACCCAAGCCGGCGCCGGCGCCGTCGATCGCGGCCCAAACCGTGCCCGATTCCCCAATTGCGACATCGTTTACCCCTTCTCCGGCATCTTGACGATCGGCCAGCTCGTTCAAATACGCAGTGGCGGGAGAGCCGGGCCGCCAGCGATAGAGCCCATTGGAGCCAAACCATAGATATCCCGCGCTGTCTTCTTTCAGGCCAAGGGCATAGCGGGCTGGAATTCCATCGTTCTTTCCATAGCAGTGCAGCCCCGTTCCCTCAACACGGCACAACGGCCCTTCGCCGGAGCGAACGTGGTAACGAGTGACCCAAATCGTGCCTTGTTTATCCTCGAATATCTTGGCAGTACCGTTATGCTTGGCAGGATCGCAGTACCACTGAAACTTGCCATCTTTCAAGCGGCCCAGACCGCTGGTTGTGCCGATCCACAAACTGCCGTCGCGGGCGCCTAGCAGGTACCTGTACCCACGGCTTGGCAGCTTGAGATCAGGCGGGGCGTAGGGGACGAACTTCTCGCCGTCAAAGCGCACCAGGCCGGTGGCTGTTCCAAACCAGAAGTAGCCATCAGCAGTCTGCGTGAATGGGCCGCGAAAGTCCTCGGCGACGTCTTGCGTTTGCCATGCGGTATGCGCGTACTGGCTGATGGCGAGAGATGGGTCCAAAGCTGAAGCACGAGCGCAGCACGCCAGCACGATGCCCAGAGCGATTACGGCCCTTCTTCGCATTGGGTACATCTTAATCCAGTCGGCGAATTTCACCACCCTTCGGCTGCGCTGAGGGATCTCTGACATTGGGAATGAACAATTCGGCCGTCAGTGGATGAGCAGACTTTTGAGGATGCATCCTTCGCCGGAACGATGGCGGTCTTGCGCAGTGAAGCCCGCACACGAACTGCGCGCCCTCATTCATGCAGAAAGATATTCAGGAGCGAGTTGTAGACCCGGATCTCACGGTTGTACTCTACCGAACCTGCTCAATTCCGTCTCGTACAACGGGCTGATTTCGGTGAGCAGATTACCTCGCACAGAGAATTTGCGGCAAAATCCGGCTCAATCTCCTTCGTGGCTGTAATCCTGGTATACCCCGCAGCATATGATGATGTCGTCCACCTTCTGAAAGTAAGTCGTCTTATGCTCTTGTCTTTTTGTTTCCGGATTCAGATAGACATAGTCGACCCACCCAGATCCTTGTGACTTTGCCTTTTCCACGATCTCCTTGCGAAACAGCTTCCCCTCGGTATCTGGAACGTTGAGCAAATTTTGTCCGATGAGTGACGGGTTCTTGGGGTGAGCCAGCATGACGCCCTGAAGGTCGTAGGCGAATACATAAACCTCTCCTTTATCAAACATCCCTTTTGGCGTGCTGATCTCCGCCAGCGCCTTCTCTTTTCCCTGATACTTCACGTACGCAGCCGCCTGCTTCACCAACTTCTTTGCATCGTCTGTATCGGTGGCGTGAGCCAGAGACACGAATGAGAACAGTCCGATCACAAGTACAATTGCTATGTTTCTTTTCATGGTTCACTCCACTTCTATTAAATTGGCACCGACTGGTGTAACTGCAGTTCTATTATTCGAATCTGCGACTTCCTGGCATACCTCATCACGCCTGCTCGGCTACTGCCTTGCCTTCGGGCGTCTCGAGGCCCTCGAGTATTGCTTCGGGTTCCTGGGCTTCTGCTTCAGTCTCCTGGTTCAGAACCTGCGACATCCTGGCTTTATCAAGTTCGCCCTCCCAGCGGGAAACCACCATGGTTGCGACCCCGTTCCCAATCAGGTTGGTCAGGGCGCGTGCCTCAGACATGAATCGGTCAACGCCGAGAATCAGAGCCAGGCCGGCTACGGGAATCGTGGGCACCGCGGCAAAAGTGGCCGCCAGGGTAATGAAGCCGCTGCCGGTAACGCCGGCCGCTCCCTTGGAGGACAGGAGCAATACACCCAGGATGGTGAATGTCTGGAGTAGGGTGAGTTTGGTATTCGTAGCTTGGGCCACGAAGAGTGCCGCCATGGTGAGGTAGATAGAGGTGCCATCAAGGTTGAAGGAGTAGCCAGTGGGAATTACCAGACCCACCACCGACTTACTGCATCCCAGGTTCTCCAGTTTAGCCATCATGCGGGGCAAGACTGACTCCGAGGAGGAAGTTCCCAGCACGATCAGCAACTCCTCCTTGATGTACTTGAGGAACTTGAGGATGCTGAAGCCGCACAGTCGTGCGATGGAACCCAGAACAATGAAGATGAACAGTAGGCATGTCAGGTAGAAGCTGGCCATCAGCATCCCCAGCTTACTCAGGGAGCCGAGACCGAACTTTCCTATAGTAAAAGCCATAGCGCCGAAGGCGCCGATGGGCGCAACCTTCATGATGACGCCCACGACGCCGAACAGCACATGTGCTACCTCGTCAATCACCTTGAAGGCCACTTTGCCGCGCGAACCCAGCATGGAGAGAGCGAAACCAAACAGGACCGAAAAAAACAGAACCTGCAGAATGTCACCCTTGGCAAAGGCATCCACCACAGTGTTTGGAATGATGTTCATCAGAAAGTCAACTGTGCTGTGCGCATGCGCCTTTTCCGTGAAGGTCTCCAAGGCTTTGGTGTCTAGTTTGGAGACGTCGGCATTCATGCCAACGCCCGGCCGAATTACGCTGACGCACACCAGGCCTATCGCCAGGGCCAGAGTCGAGACGACCTCAAAATAGAGGAGTGCCTTGGCGCCCACGCGGCCTACTTTCTTCATGTCCTCCATGCCGGCAATGCCGGTTACGACGGTACAGAAGATGATGGGAGCGATAATCATCTTGATCAGCTTGATAAAGCCATCGCCGAGCGGTTTCATGTCCGCGCCGGTTTCAGGATAGAAATGGCCCAGCAGAGCACCCAGCACAATCGCCGTCAACACCTGGAAGTACAAGTTTTTATAAATTCTTTTCCTCTGCATACGTACCCTTCCGACGCCGTTGATGTGAATCAGAACTATTTACCTGGAATTCCCGTTCGAGCGGATATTTCCCCGATGGCCCAGCGATTACGAATTGTCCACCTGGCTCACTACGGAAAGCAACCTAATTGTTCTCTCGCTTTGGCCCGGGGTTCAGGTTGTCCCAACTCGCTATGATCGGCATGGGGGCGGGCCAACCAAGGCCACATCAGTCCGATACTTGCCGAATAAATGTTCGCCTCTCCAATTTAGAAGTGGCGCAAGTCCTTCGGACTTAAGTTTGGCGGAGTAGATCGGAGCGTCATACGAATGAGAAGTGAACTGGCATCCAGAGTGCGAAAGTGAATAACCACCCGGCGTGGTAGAACAGTTGAGCGTGAAGAGACATCCACCTCCTCGCGCCAGCTCAACGCATACGTCCCAATCTTCTCGCGTGCTCACAAAAGCTGCTGTCGCCGGAGAAAATATGTTGTGAAGAGCCACGGTCGCCAGAAACTCCTGCCGTGATGGTATGTAAGGCGACTCTTTAAGAAGCCCTCCCGGAGCCAGCTTGAGGCGGGGAGTGCCGAGAATGGAAGCACCACGCCCGCAGTGTTGCTGGAGGTATTGCTCATGCAGCATCAGCGTGGCCCAGTCTCGTTTCCAGTCCGCCAGGCCGGAGAGCACCCCGATGCCGACGTGCTCAACTCCGGCCGCGAGCATCCGTTCATGGGCGTCCAGGCGGTACTCAAAGTTGGCCTTCTTGGTTTTGCCGGGATGCAGCTCGGCGTATCGGGCCTTGTCGTAGGTTTCCTGCCACAACACCGTCCAGCAAAGCCCCGCGTTGATCAAGCGACGGTACTCGCTTTCTTCCAGCGCCTCGGCGCTCAGTCCGACCAGACCTCCGCCATGACGCTCTAATACCCGTCGCAACAGCTCCACGTGACGGCACATCGCATCAACTCGCATCTGCGGGTCGGCCGAGTACACGAGTTCCAGAACTCTCAGCCCCTTGTCCTCGACCAGATACGTAGCCTCTCGTTCGAGTTCGTCATCCGTCAATCGCCTGCGCTCGACTTCAATCCCCTTATTCCCTCCCCTGAAATTGCAGTAAACACACTGCTCCTCGCAGATGCTTGTCACGTAGATGGGCACAATCACAAAGACTCGCCCGCCATAAAGAGAGGATTTGACTTCAGCAGAACGGGCGATGATGGCCTGATCCATCTCGCTTCCCTGCCCAAATCCTTCGCTCCAGAAGAACGGTGCAAAGTCGGACGCCACCATGGACCGGAGTGAGTCGAGAGAGCCCTGCCGGATATGGGAAAACTCTGAGACTTCTTCGCAAGCGAGTTTGTAGCGATTAGAAAACATCAAATCCCCCACTTAAAACGTACTCGCGGTCTGCACGTTGGGCTGTGATGTCCCACACCGGGGATTGTGATTGCTGCCATCGTGAGCGGAGCTTTCCCTGCGAAAGGTTAGTTCCGGGCGACTCCGGCGAGTTCCGACAGACTTGCGTATCTACCCGTAAGATGAGAGGCAGGAAATGGACGTAACTTTGCAAAGAAGAGACAGGTGACTGATGACGATTCCTCGCGTGTTGATCATCGCAGGTTCTGATTCCGGCGGCGGTGCCGGGATTCAGGCTGACCTGAAAACGGTCTCGGCCCTGGGCGCCTTTGGCATGACTGCCATTACCGCTCTCACTGCTCAGAATACGACCGGCGTCTTTGGGATCCTGGAAGTCGAGCCGAGTTTCGTGGTGAAGCAGATAGAAGCCTGCCTGAGTGACATCGGCTGCGATGCCATCAAGACAGGCATGCTCTCCAGCACGGCAATCATCGAAGCGGTGGCAGCCGCAATTTCCCTCTACAAGTCGGCACCTTTGGTCGTGGACCCGGTGATGATCGCCAAAGGTGGCGCCCCGCTACTGAAGCCCGAGGCCGTTGCAGCCCTCAAGGCAAAGTTGCTGCCGCTAGCCGCGGTCGTCACACCGAACCTGCAGGAAGCTGGGGCTCTCACCGGACGCGAAATCAAAACCCTTCCACAAATGAAGGAGGCCGCTCGGGCGATCCGCGACCTTGGACCGGCCAACGTCGTCGTCAAGGGGGGCCATCTGGAGGGTGTTGCGGCCGACCTGCTTTACGATGGCCGTGAATTCACTGAGTTTCACGCCGAACGCATCAACACGAAAGACACGCACGGCACCGGTTGCGTCTTCGCGTCGGCCATTGCGGCCAATCTGGCGCAAAAGAAGACAGTTCTGGAAAGCGTGACAGCCGCCAAGGATTTCATCACGGCGGCCATCCGTAGCGGTCTCCGGATTGGGAAGGGTTACGGGCCCATCAATCCAATGGCAATGCTCTATCACAAGGCAGGATTGGACGGCTAAGTCGCGGCGCCAATCGGCACTGGTTCAGTCTGGAAACTGAACCAGTGCTCGCCAATCCCAGGTCTGGTGGAGCCCCAGCAATACCTCTGCCGTGGTCCCGCCCCTTCATGCTCTTGTCCTTACCGCGCTGCAAACCAGCGACTACCGAACCCCCGCCAGATGCTCGTCCTTACGGGACTCCTTGGTCGCGGAGGCTTGCGCCAATGCTGCGGTCAGCGCCACTCCCTCAGCCAGTCGAGCCTCCTCCGCAATTCTGTTCCTGAGCAACGGCTTCAGAACAAAGAGGGAGAAGATCGCCGCGATACCACACAGTACAGCGGAGATATAAAACGGCACCGCGAAAGATCCGCCAAAATAGGCTGCCAGCGCTGCTGCCCCAAAGCCAGCAAAAATGGAAGCCAATCCTTTGGATGTGTACACCATGCCATAGTTGGCAGAGGCGTTCTTGGGGCCGAAAACATCACCGACCGTCGCAGAAAACAGGGAATATATCTCGCCCCAGAAGAGGAAAATAAACGAGAACAGCGCCACGAAGGCCAACGGAGCGCCCGCGATCTTGGTCACCAGGAATACCAGGACTGCCTCGACGCCAAAGGTCAGAAACATCGTGCGTTCCCGTCCTATGCGGTCCGAGACCGTGCCCCACAAGATTCTCGAGAGCGCGTTGCAGATTGACGTCAGCGTTGCCGTCAGCGGCACAATTGCCACACCCCATACCTTGGCGTCGCTTACCTTGAGCGACTTGGCAATCTGGGAAAGGTTTCCAGTGGCAATCAGTCCGCCGGCACAGGCGAAGAAAAACATCGCGTAGAGCAAGTAAAACTCGGGTCTTCCCAGAGTTTGAATCCAGGTAAAGTTCACCCGGGACTGCGCGACAGCCTTGCTTTTTTCATGGTGCCAGTTGGCGGGAGTCCAATTTGCCGGCGGATGGCGCAGAATCATCGCAGCGATGAGGGCGACAACGCCTTGTCCGATCCCCCACAAGGCCATTGCCTTGGCCCATCCCATGGAGTGGATCCCGTTGGCGATAGGAATAATGGTGAGAGCGGCTCCGCCGCCGAATCCTGCAGCCGTGAGGCCAACCGCAAGTCCCCGCCGGTCTGGGAACCACTTCACGGCGTTGGCAACGCACGAAATGTAAATAATTCCCGCACCCGTGCCGGCAATAACGCCGTAATAGATGTACAAGTCAAAGGGAGACTTCGCGATGGTTCCACCCAGTACCCACCCGAGCGCGATGCATATAGCGCCCAGGGTCATTAGCTTTCGGATGCCGAACTTGTCAACAAAGTACCCCGCCACCGGCATGGGCCATGTCTCAAACAAGATAAAAGCCGAGAACACTGCCGCGATTTGCGCGTAAGGCACTCCCGTAAATGTCTGTCGCATGCCCGGCGTAAAGAGCGTAAAGGCATATTGATAGTTGGAGATGACGATCATCGCGATGATGCCGCATACGAGCTGGATCCACCGGTTTCCAGCAATGCTGCCGTATGCTTCCCTCGCGTTGTCTCGCGGTTCCGTAGCTACAGTTCCGGTAGCCATACCTGTTTCCTCCTAGTGAGCTAAGGCGGATTTCGTTCGTATCGAGGTGAAGTTGAGTCTGCACTCCATAAGGGCCAGCCGGGCTTGGGCGGGGATAAGCACGGCGAAGCGACTCGGAAGCCCGGGCGACGGCGGGGCAGACTGAATCGTGAGAGGTTGTAAGAATAACGTCGAGGTATCCCACCGATTCACGATGCTCGTCATCGCAAACCCGCAGCTCGGCCTCCGAATCCAGAAGTTGACACCCCCGGGCCCGTCACGAACCAAGGAGGTCACATCCGCAGCCATGTAGGCAGCCTCCCAGGCGGTCGCCTCGGCGCTTTCGCTTTCTTTTGCACTCGCAGCCGGAAATCGTCCGGCCAGAAGGAAAAGCCCGCCCCTTATCGGGGCGGGCGCGCTATCAGCCTTCGACTTCTTTCTGAAGCGGAATCACTCCCGGCACCAGCCACTTGTTCCACATCTCGTCGATCTTGCTTTGGAAGAATTCGATATCTTCCTCGACGAAGTGTGCGAACCTTCCCTGCTTGAGCAGGTAATCGCGGACCGGAAGACGTTTGAACCTGCCATTGGCAATGTCCTTGGTCTTGCCGTACAGCTTCAGCTTGCCGTTTTCGATCTCGTACAGCGGCCAAATGCCGGTGTTCACCGCCAGCTCGCCCAGCTCGAACGCCAGCACGGGATCAAAGTCCCAGCCCTTGGGGCAGGGATTGAGGCAATGAATGAAGGTCGGGCCGCCTATGGACAGCGCCTTGCGAACGCTGTTCATCGCCTGCAGCGGGTAGGAGGTCGAGATGGTTCCTACATACTTGCAGGTGGGATGGCCGGCCATCATCATCGGCGCCATGTTCTTCTTCCAGCGCTGATTCATGATGCGCTTCACTTTTCCCGGTGTGCTGAACGAGGTGTTGACGCCATACGGGGATGTTCCGGAAATCTGGATGTCCGTGTTGGCGTACGACTCGTTGTCATACATCAGGATCAGCAGGTTGTAGTCGGGATGGGTCAGGGTGGCCGAGATGGCGCCCAGGCCCATGTCCGCACCGCCGCCATCGCCGCAGAAGGCGATGACGTTGATGGGCTCTTCCTTCATGACACCCTTGCGCATCTGGACGCGGAATGCCGCGGCCGCTCCCAGCGCGCTGGAGCCTGCACTGCCCAGCTGGGTGTGCATCCAGGGGACGCCCCAGGGCGTGGCGTAGTAAGAGGTGTTAGCCACGTACATGCAGCCCGTGCTGCCCAGAACAATCGTCCTGGGTCCTGCGGCCTTCGCCATCAGTTTCATGATTTGCGCAGACTCGCAGCCCTGGCAGGTGCGGTGGCCGGACGTGTAGTACTCCTCGTATGGAACCTTCTTCACTCCTTGGAAGGCTTCCAGGTTTTGGGTCGGTGTTTCTTCTACTAAAGTGCTCATGATTGTTGTCCTTTCCGGCTCTGGAAACGCGTCGAAACGCGTTATCCCCGCAGCCCGATCCATTGTGTCAGGGGTTGCGCCACACCTTTGGCGGCTTGGAACACGATGTCAGTCATCGTTTCCACATCCGGCACCGTCACTTCACGTCCACCCAGCCCGCAAATGAAATCCAGTACGGGCGGACGAGTGGCCGCGCTGGTGTACATGGCCGAACGAAGCTCGGTGGCCACGACACCGCTTAGATCAGGAGAACCGAACGAGAAATCGCGGTCGATGACGCCGACTGCCTTGAAACGTTCCAGGCACTTGGCGATTTCAGGTCCAGCGAACGGCCGGAACCAGCGCAGCCGCACGAAACCGACTTTCTTGCCTTCTTCGCGCAGCTTCCGGACGGCAACTTTCACCGGGGTGGACATTGTGCCCATACCCAGCAGTACGACGTCCGCATCTTCGGTCATGTACTCTTCGAAGAACGGATTGCCGTACTTGCGTCCGAACGTCCGCTCGAAGTCGGCATAGACTTCGCGAATCACGTCGCAGGCGATCTCGGTGACAGCGTAGTTCTGCCGCCGGACCTCCATCACCCAATCCTCGTTGGCCTGGGGCGCAACGGAGATGACGTTGTCGGGGTGCAGCAGCAGATCGCCGCGGTTGTAGCGAGGCAGGAACTTCTTGACCTGCTCCGCCGTCGGGATCTTTACCAGCGCTTGCGAGTGGGTGAGGAACGCGCCATCGCAGCTGATGGCCAGTGGCACGAAGATGCGGCGGTCCTCCGCCACACGATAGGCAATCAGCGCTGTGTCCAGCGCCTCTTGCGCGCTATCTACCCAGGTAAGCAGCCAACCCAGGTCGCGCACCGCCAATGCATCGTTGTGTTCCACACCGAAGGCGCCGGGATCGTCGAGGGCCCGGTTGCCCACCATGCACACCATGGGGACGCGCAGGGCCGGGCTCACGGTCAGCGCTTCCATGGCATACATCCAGCCAACGCCACTGGAGCCGCAGAACACGCGTGCTCCGCAGACGGAGGCGTGCTTTACGATCTCAACTTGTGAATGTTCCCCTTCCGCCACGATATATTCGCAGTCCATTTCGCCGTCTGCCACCAGCTGGCTTATGTACTGCATGACCGTGTCGTAAGGCCTGATTGGGTAAGCCGTGACTACATCCACGTCAGCCAGTTTGCACGCAATGGCAATGGCCTCGGCGCCGGTAATCAGGGCTTCCTGCTCGTGAATTTTTTTCTTTTCCTCAACCGGTAATGTTAGGGTCGCCATCTTAATCTCCTTGTCTTCACGCTGGCCGCCGGGGCCGCTAGCCTTTGTTAGCAACTTCCAGGGCTTCGGGGACCTGTTCTTGATACTGACCGCGATAACGGAAGCCATGGGCCCGCTTCTCGATCGGTTCGGCCTTTTGTATCGTGGTTTCCAGCCATTTCAGGTAGGCGTCCTGGTCTTTCTTGAATGCCTGCCACTGACTGTTGTTATCGTGGAATTCGGACTCGTTCACCATGGAGACGCAGTTCTTCACCGGGCAAACCTCTTCGCAAACGCCGCAACCGCAGCACGACTCGAGATGGGCGTCATAGGTTCCGTCCGGGGTGACGTCGAACGACGCATCCGGGCA
>JBKQKT010000033.1:0-4903 GCA_052147365.1 Candidatus Korobacteraceae bacterium
GCTGCATCACCCTTTCGGGCATTGTGCAAAATTCCCCACTGCTGCCTCCCGTAGGAGTCTGGCCCGTGTTTCAGTGCCAGTGTGGCCGTGCGCCCTCTCAGGCCGGCTACCGATCATCGCCTTGGTGAGCCGTTACCTCACCAACTAGCTAATCGGCCGCAGCCCCCTCCTCCAGTGGCCCTTGCAAGGCCGTTGATCCCAACGACCTGCGTCATCAGGATGTTATGCGGTATTAGCCCGGGTTTCCCCAGGTTATCCCCCACTTGAGGGTAGGTTAGCTACGTGTTACTCACCCGTGCGCCACTTTACTCATCCCCTTGCGGAGACTTTCTCGTTCGACTTGCATGTGTTAGGCACGCCGCCAGCGTTGATTCTGAGCCAGGATCAAACTCTCGTTTGAAATTTGGCTCGCCCGCAAGCCTAGCCTGCGAGCGTATATCTTGTGAGTTTCCCCTCCCGGTTCGCTTCCGGAAGGAGATGATCGTTCCACCCGCTATCCTGGCGAACCAGGAATTGCCAGCATGGCAGAACGAGTCGCTCAGCGTTTGGACCGCAGTCCTCGAAAGACTCAGTCCGATTGACGTGGCATGCTCAACTCAATTGTCAAAGAACTTTTGTCTCCCGCCGATGGCGGGGTCTCCCGATTGGGAAAGGTTGGAAAGGTTACGCCTGAGGCTCGTCTTATCTGCCTTGCTGGTCTTTCCACCACCTGCTCTGTAGGCTGATTGCCTTGCAGAACAATTCTCAATCCTACCGAACTAAATACCTCTTGTCAAGGGGTTCTCAAAAATATTTTTTGAACCTCGAAACTGCTTCTCCAATTCGCTTCCCGCGCGAGAATGTGAGGATAGCATCAGCGTTTGCTGCGGCGCGGTTACGTCCAACGACGCCCAGCGCAAACGCCCTGGCGGACGCTGGCACAATCGGGCCCTTCGCACAGCCGTCATTCTCAAACGAAATCGCGCGGCTAACGAGTTCTTTTGCGATAAAATGTGAGGCCCGTGGCCGGATGAGCAATGACGGTCGGCAGCCTGTGCTGGTCGGTGATCAGGCGGAAGTTCGACTGCCGACCTCCGAATTTGCTATGAACAGAATTCCGATCAAACATTGGCCGTTGTTTGCCGGTGTCGTCATCTTGTGCGTGACCATGGGAGTGCTTTCCACGCTTCTCATCCTGCGGGAGAATGGGCACTTGGCGTTCGCTCTCGATGACTCCTACATTCAGATGGCCATGGCCAAGAACTTTGCCGTGCACGGCGTGTGGGGGATCACGCGTTTCGGATTCACTTCGGCTTCCTCATCGCCTTTGTGGACTCTCCTCATCGCGGCCACCTATCTGCTCGCAGGGGTCAGCGAGACGTCTCCGTTCTACCTCAGCCTGTTCTGCGCCGCACTCATGCTGTGGGCGGCCTACAGTGTTCTGCGCTGGTACAAGGTTTCGCCCAAGTTCACCTTCTGGGTTCTGCTGGTTCTGATTTTCTTCACACCTCTGCCCACCCTCATTTGCATCGGTTCGGAGCACCCGCTGCACGCGGCATTGACCATTCTCCTCACTTTCTCGGCCGCGCGACTGCTATCCGACGAAGGCCCCGCAGAGGCTCGCCGCGATTGGATCGTGCTGCTGGCGCTGTCGCCATTCCTTACGCTGGTTCGATATGAGGGAATGTTCCTGATTCTGGTCATCAGCGCGCTTTTCTTTCTGCGCGGACGCAGGCGCACCGGGTTGGCCGTGGGTGTGACGGGTTTTTCCTCAGTCCTGCTTTACGGTGCGATCGGGCTGGCGAAGGGTTGGTCGTGGCTTCCCAGCTCGATTCTTTTGAAAGGGAGTTTCCCGCGCTTCGCCGACCTGGGCACAGCCGTGGATTCCGTGTTCGGGCCGCCGTACAACAACCTCAAATCAGGACCGCATCTGGTGGCACTTGTGGCGGCGGCTCTCTTTCTGGCCGTCTCTGCTTCTAACCGGCAAAAGGCCCTCTGGGACAGCCGGGGGGTGATGACCGCGATTTTTGTGCTGATTGCTCTCGCGCATATTCAGTTCTGTATGGTCGCGTTGTTTTTCCGGTACGAGGCTTACCTCGTGGCCCTCGGGATCGTGGTGATCGTCACCCAACTCGCGGATCAACTTCCGGAGAAGCTGTTTGGCACGCCCGGCGATCGCGCCCTGGTTCCCAAGCACGTGGGCGCACTGTGCCTCGCGGCATTCCTTATTTACCCTTGTCTCGTGCGGGCCGGCGCGGCGTTAGTTTTTCTTCCTCAGGCTTCGAAGAACATCTATGAACAGCAATATCAAATGGGACTATTCATTAAGAGGTATTACCAGGATTCAACCGTCGCATTGAACGATATCGGCGCCGTCAATTTTCTGGCGGACATCCATTGCCTGGATCTATGGGGGCTGGGCAATTATGAGGTTACTCAACTCCGCCGCCGCCGCGATTATCATGCCCGAGATATCCTCCGCTTGGGACGTGCAGCCGGGGTCAAGGTCGCTATAGTCTATGACACCTGGTATGCAGGCGAAATCGGTGGCCTTCCGCGCGACTGGGTGGGAGTGGGTGAGTGGACCCTCCCGGATAACGTGGTGACGGGCGGCGAGAAGGTTTCCATCTACGCAGTGGATGAATCCGAGACCGTTCCCTTGATGCATTAGCTCCAGGAGTTTTCTCCGCTCTTGCCCAAGGGGGTTAAGCAGTCAGGCAGATACCTTTACTGAAGAGCAGTGACGCGTGACAAATGGCGAGTTACGAGCGAACAGCGAAGAGCGACGAGTCCCGAGACCTCTAGCCCTCGCCCCCTTGGGGGAGAGGGTGGACTGCGACGGCGCTTTGATCAGCCGCCGCGGGACGGGTGAGGGGGTCGGGAAGAGCATGGACATACGACGGAGGAGAAAACATGCGAAATGAATCCAAGCAGGGCACGAAAGTAGACCGGCGGTCATTCCTCGGCACCGCCTTAGCCGGCGCTGCGGCCGCAGCATCGGCCGTAGCCGGGCAACGCGACTGGAGCGGCAAGAACCCCATCCACTATCCCGACCCGGATATCATCTCCCTGGACAAGCGGTTCAACAAATACTGGGTCAAGAGCACGCCCATCGAGCGCTTGTACTCCGGCTTGCTTTGGGCCGAGGGGCCCGCATGGAACGGCGGCGGGCGCTATCTGGTATTCAGCGATATCCCCAACGATCGACACCTGCGATGGTTGGAAGAGGACGATCATGTCAGCGTCTTCCACAGGCCCTCCAACTACGCCAACGGCAATACGTTTGATTGGGAAGGGCGTCTGCTGACTTGTGAACACAACACCCGCCGCGTGGTTCGCTATGAGCACGACGGTTCGGTGACCATCCTGGCGGACCGCTGGCAGGGCAAACCCTTCAATGCCCCCAATGACATCGTGGTCCATCCCGACGGCGGCATCTGGTTTACCGATCCCGGCTACGGCATCCTGACCATCTATGAAGGCCACCTCGCGCCAATGGAGCTCAAAGAGGCCGTCTATCGGATTGACGGCAAGACGGGAAAAATGGATATGGTCACGGATGAGGCCTACAAGCCCAACGGCCTCTGCTTTTCACCGGACTACAAATTGCTCTACCTTGTGGACACAGGCTGGACGCATTATCCCCAGGCTCCCAAAATCATCAAAGTCTTCGACGTGGTGGACAGCAAGGGCCTGCGCAACGGGCGGACGTTCACTTCCATGGAATGGCCGGGCAAGGGCACGGGGAGTTCAGACGGCATCCGCGCCGACAAGGACGGCAACATCTGGTCCGCCGCCGGTTGGGCCGGCCAGGGATACGATGGCGTGCACATCTTCGCCCCCAGCGGCGAACGCATCGGCGTCATCCTGCTGCCCGAAATCTGCGCCAATGTCTGCTTCGGCGGCACGAAACGCAACCGGCTGTTCATGTGCGCCAGCCAGTCACTGTATGCCGTTTACGTCGATGCCCAGGGAGCGCACATAACGTAGAAGGCGGTAGGCAGAAAGCAGAAGGCAGCCGCCGACTCAGCAACCTCTTGTAGTCGTCGTTTGCTTTCATAGACATTCCGGCTTTGTTCCAACTGTTGTTCGCTCTGGAGCGTGCAGGGCGTGTACATTACAGTACTTGACACTGTCATATTATCGTAGTGCCATCCTGACAAGAGCGGCCTGGATCAGTACTTGACACTGTAATATTACAGCGCTAATCTCGCCTTCCGGGTGGCCGCAAGGGCCGCCCCTACGTACTACCGAGGAGCACTTAGCGAATGGCTGACGATGATCGCAGCGGACGGGGCTCATTGACATTGGTCGAATTGGCCGAAGCGTCGGGTGTGCCGGCCCGCACCATCCGTTATTACATCGCAAAAGGGCTGCTGCCGCCACCGCTGGTTGGAGGGCGGTCGGCCTGCTATGGCGAGGAGCATCTGAAAGAGCTGGACAGGATAAAGACGCTACAGGTGCAGGGGCGGACCTTGGCGCAAATCGCCTGGCAACTGGGCGAGGGTCAGAAGGAAGTACGCCCCCCCGACGCGAGCGCCTGGTGGAATTACCCTGTCAGCAGGGACGTAATGGTCCAGGTGCGCTGCGACGCGAGCCCGTGGCGCCTGAAGCAGGTGCGCTCGCTCATCGCCCAGATGATCCAGCAACTGAACGAAAACGAGAAGGACGGCAGTGGGCAGTAGGCAGTGGGCAAGTAGGCAGTAGGCAGAAAGCAGAAAACGCGGGGGTAGCGCAGACCGCCGTTTTTGCGGTCTGCGGCTTTTCTCCGGCGCAGGACAAACCGCGGACCCCGAAACCGGGGATCCGCGCTACTCGCTCTCCGAAGGAGCTGGCTAGCGCAGACCTCAGCCTTGTGAGGTCTGTCCCCATGGGCCTTCGGCCCGCGAAAGCTCATGAAAAAGGTGTTGGGTTATGATAGGCA
>JBKQKT010000034.1:0-2830 GCA_052147365.1 Candidatus Korobacteraceae bacterium
TGGCTTTGAAGCTTCAGCATTGCGCTCACGATGGGCGCGGGTCCCAGCGCGTAACCCAGCCGCCAGCCGGTCATGGCATAGGTCTTGGAGAGCGAGCCGATGATGATGAGCCGCTCCTTCACTTCATGCACGCAGCCTGCCGAAAACAGATGCCCGGTGAAGTTGAGATATACGTAGCACTCGTCGGAGACAACATAGATGCCGCGATCGTGGGCGAGCTTCAGGACCGACGCCATGTGATCGGGCTTCATCACCGCGCCGGACGGATTGCTCGGCGAATTCAGCACAATGACCTTAGTGCGAGGCGTGATTGCGCGCTCCACCATTTCGTCCGTCAGGTCGAAGTCGTGCCGCTCGTCGGTCGGGATGTAAACCGGCTCGCCGCCCGCGTACCGCACGATGTCTTTGAACGATACCCAGTACGGCACGGGAAGAATGACTTCGTCGCCGTGGTCCACCAGCACCTGAATGGCATTGAACAGCGCGTGCTTGCCGCCGACCGAGGCGATGCAGTCTTCGCGTTTGTAATCGGAACCGAAGTCAGCAGCGTGGCGCTTCACGATGGCGTCGCGCAGCTCGGCCGTGCCACCAACGGGCGTGTACTTGGTAAAATTGTTGTTGATGGCGGCAATCGCCGCATCTTTGATGTGCTGCGGCGTGGCGAAGTGCGGCTCGCCCGCGCCAAAATCCATCACGTCGGCGCCGCTGGCGCGCAACTTCTCCGCTTCAGCAACCACCGCCAACGTGGCCGATGGTTCGATGCGTTGAATGCGATTGGTAAGGAACGACGAGAGCTGGGTTCCGGCAGCGGTCATGATTTTGCCCTTCGTTTGAGATGCATTGGTGTGACGTTCGACTGTTTCTGCGCAATCTTGCGGCGCACGCGTTCCTCCACCAGCTCCGGCACCAGCCCGGCGAGCGGCCCGCCCAGCTTGGCGATCTCGCGTACGATGCGCGAGCTGAGGTAGGAATACTTCTCGGCCGGCATCATGAACACGGTTTCCACTCGTGGCTCCATTTTGCGGTTCATCAGCGCCATCTGCAACTCGAATTCGTAGTCGCTGACGGCGCGAATGCCGCGCAGCACCGCATTCGCATTTTCCTGGATGCAGTACGTCACCAGCAACCCATCGAATATATCAACTGTGACGTTGTCAAGCTCTGAGGTCATCGCCTCCAGCATCTCCTTGCGCTCGTCCATGTCGAACAGCGGCTCGGCTTTGTCCATGTTGCTCGCGATGGCGACGATAAGCCGATCGAACAGCTTGCTGCCGCGATGAATCAGGTCGAGATGGCCGTTCGTGACCGGATCGAACGAGCCAGGGTAGATGGCGACGATGTCCTTCAAGCGGCCTCGGAGAGGAAGATTTACGCCGGATGATTTTATGCTGGCTGGCCGCTGGAGGCAATCGCAGAAAACAAAAGCATGGCAAGCGGCGCCTGCCACTCAACAGTCGGGACGGGACCCCTCGTTGGCAAGGTCCCGTCTCGCCCGCAAGAACACCTGCCTACTTCCGTCCCGCCGGACCCTTGGGTGTTGCACTGGGCGGGGCTTCGGCGTTGGCGGCCGCGGCCTGCGCCTTGTCGGCAACCGAGATCAATCCCAGCGCCTTGCGCACTTCGGTTTCGATCTTCGCCGTGATGTCTTTATTGTCCTTCAGGAACTGCTTGGCGTTCTCGCGCCCCTGGCCGATGCGCTCGCCCTTGTAACTGAACCACGAGCCCGACTTCTCCACAAAGTTCATGTTCGCCGCCAGGTCAAGCAGGTCGCCTTCTTTCGAGATGCCCTCGCCGTACATCATGTCGAATTCGGCCTCGCGGAAGGGCGCGGCGGTCTTGTTCTTGACGATCTTCACCCGCGTGCGCGAGCCGACCACGGCGTCGCCATCCTTGATGGCGCCAATGCGGCGAATGTCAATGCGCACCGACGAATAAAACTTCAGCGCTCGCCCGCCGGTGGTGGTTTCGGGGTTGCCGAACATCACGCCAATCTTTTCCCGGATCTGGTTAATGAACACCAGGCAGGTATGCGACTTGGCGACGATGCCGGTGAGCTTGCGCAGCGCCTGCGACATCAGCCGCGCCTGGAGGCCGACGTGGCTGTCGCCCATCTCGCCGTCAAGTTCGGCCTTGGGCACCAGTGCCGCCACCGAATCCACCACCAGCACATCAATCGCACCCGAGCGCACCAGGGCTTCGGCAATCTCCAGCGCCTGTTCGCCGTAATCGGGCTGCGAGACCAGCAGGTTGTCAACATCCACGCCCAGCTTGGCCGCGTAGATGGGATCCAGCGCGTGCTCGGCGTCCACAAAGGCCGCCATGCCGCCCTGCCGCTGCGCCTCGGCAATCACCTGCAGCGCGATGGTGGTTTTGCCGGACGACTCCGGCCCGAAGATTTCGACCACGCGCCCGCGCGGGAAGCCGCCCACGCCCAGCGCGGCGTCGAAGGAAATCGCTCCCGTGGAAATCACGGAGATGGGAACCACCGCTCCCTTGCTCCCCAATTTCATGATGGAGCCTTTGCCAAACTGATTTTCGATTTGCGTCATTGACAGGTCAATGGCCCGGCTCTTCTCAGTTTTCTCGTCTGCCATGAATGCCGCTCCTTGGGTGCTCCGTCGCGGCGCGGTGCTTCTCCGGACGGGCTGTTCGATATAAATTGCACTGGGTCAGACCCACGTAAAAGTCATTTCATAGATTGTCATCTCGAGCGCCGGGTCCCCTAGCGGGCGTCGCTTTTGCGCGTGATGGGATGGTCGAGCGCCGTGACTGATCTCGACCGCGCCCGTATTTGGATGAAAAATTAGAATTGTCATCCCGAGCGAGCGCC
>JBKQKT010000035.1:0-3370 GCA_052147365.1 Candidatus Korobacteraceae bacterium
GTGCATAACGACGCCGCGGTTGGGCAATGGCTTCAGCCGCTAAGGTCATGCTGTTAAAGAAATTTACCTCAGCGGCTAAAGCCGGGTCCTCATGGAATCAACTTTACTGCACGCCTGAAGGCGTGCTCCACCGGGCTTCCGCAACCTCTGGAATCGCCTTAACCTCCACGCGAGCAAAGCCGTTTGAGCGCGGCACTCTTACGGTCATTGCCGAGGGCAGCAGACCCCAGGTGCCTATACCGTTCTGCTTGCTAAATAGCAGGCTACCGGCGGGCTGCCATGAAGAATGGCATAGTACTTTATGACTGAGCCGACCTGCGCATCCGGGAGATAGGCGACAAAACCGGCATATCTCGACCACATTCCGGGTTGAAGATTCTGAATGTCGGGCCGCTCCTGACCAACTGCGCCGAGACCGGTGATGACGCCGTCGGTGGTAACGACGATGGCCGAGGCCGGCTGCCGATGCTTGATGTCCCAAGCCCAGCCGAGCACCCGCAACCCATGTCCTTGGGGATCATAAATTACGCTGGTCGCTTCTGCGGCCCCAGCGCAGTTACCCGCAGGAGCCAGGGAAAAAACCGACTCCACGGGTTTGCCCAGCTCGGAAGCAGTGTCATCTGAAAACACTGACAAGCGGTTCGCCTTCATGTACGGTACTGTCCCAAGCAACATGTCCACCTGAGGGAAGACTTCCTTCAGTGGCACGGGGTCGTAAACGCCGGCCAACAATGCGGCCGCTGCCGCATGTTGCGGAAAAGAGTGGCGTCGTGCCTTTTCGAACGGGTAGTGGGCGAGCGAGGCTCCTCTAATGAATATTGCCAGCACGCAGATCTGCGCCACGGTGGAGGAGAGTTGCATTTGGGGACGCGAAAACACCGCCCCCAGCAACAGCAATCCGAAACAGCACCAGAAAATAAGGGCGATGGTCTGATAACGCGAGGTAGCAGCTTGCTCCGTGCCGAAATTCACTCTCCCCACCGCTGTAATCAAGGCAGTACCCAGGCAAAAGCACATCATGAGCACAAGTTGGATGGCAAACGGGCGAAAGGTATGAACGTATGGCAGTGCAGGCACAAACCATACCGCCACCAAGATAGCCAACCCGACCAGGGCGAGGACTTCCAATCCACCGATTCCCAGGCCGTGAACGTCACTGTGGGCCCACGAACTGAAGAAATACATCGAAACGTAATTCAACAACGGAACCGGCGTCCGCAGTGCGAGTATTGGATTGGCATGTTGCCAAGGGTGTACAAAGTGATGGAAATACAACGCGACACTGAGCAGTCCAGCGGTAATGAAGGTTAGGACGACTGCCATCCGCAATCGGAGGTAAAGAGCTGCCACTACCAGCAGTGGCCATAGAAGATTACCGTTCGCTAGAGAAAAGGTAGCCCCGAGAGCGGCCAACACCGAGGCCGCAAGGAACTTCGAGGAGGGTGGTTTGTTGGGCTGTTGTCACGATTCATCCCAGTAGAGCAGCAGGGTTACGAAGGACAAGGTCGCGAGCAACTGCGGCAACACAAAACAGACTTGAAACCCCCAGACGAAGTTTTCCTGTTGGGCGGGACAAAACAGACAGAACGCCGCCAGTCCGGTACCGGTGCGCCACAATGCTCCACGCCAGCCGCCAAGCACCCACATGCTCCAGCTCAGCACCATCAGGTGCAAAAGTTGAATGGCAAGGATGCTGCCAAGCAGAAAAACCTGCCGTGCATGAAACAAGTAAAGGTCGGCAGCAAGGAATAGCTTCGGGATGACCAGCCGGTGCTCGTTCCACTGTTTCCAAAGCCAGGCGGGAGAGAGCGGAGGTCCACCGTCAACTCCGACCTGTATCCACCCATCCCAAAACGGTAGGCTGGAGTACGTAACTGTCACCAGGCGGAAGGTAACCGCGATCGTGAGTATGCCACCGAGCAGGATTGCGTAGGAGAGCCAGGAAACGACGCGCGATGTCTCGGACTTTCTTGGTTGCACGGCCAGAACATCGCTCGGCGTAGTGCTGGACATACGGTTAAGGTAACACCCAGAGCGCCCCATCCCGCGTGGTCCTGACGCGCCAGGCTGATATGATCGCCTCCTGGGGTGGGTTCCGTCCTACCACCGAACATCTGATGACGGCCCCGATTCGCGCGAGCGATTTGCATTCACCAACCACGCAGAAATTCGTTCTCGGACTTCTCCTCGTAATTGCTACCGTCGCCCTGTACTACCCGATACACCATCATCAATTTGTCAGTTACGATGACGACATCTACATCACAAACAACTGGCACATTAAGTACGGCTTGAGCTGGTCAGCTGTGCAGTGGGCACTGACGGCCCAATATGCCGACAACTGGCATCCCCTCACCTGGCTCTCGCACGGCCTGGATTGCCAGCTTTTCTTTCTGAATTCCGGCAGGCACCACGCTACCAATTTATTGCTGCACACGACGAACGCGTTGCTGCTGTTCTGGGTCTTGCTTCGCGCGACAGGTTATACCGGCCGCAGTTTTATGGTGGCGACTCTGTTTGCCTTGCACCCCATCAACGTCGAGTCGGTGGCCTGGGTCTCGGAGCGCAAGAACCTGCTCAGCATGCTATTTTTCCTGCTCGCCCTGGCGGCGTATCGCTGGTATGCGCGTGAGCCGCGAGTGGGCCGATACGCGACGGTGGCATTGCTGTTCGCTCTCGGGTTAATGGCGAAGCCGCAGATCATTACCCTACCCTTCGTTCTTCTGCTTTGGGACTACTGGCCCCTGCAGCGAATGTTTGCCGGCGGTGAAGCCCCTTCTTCCGAAACCGAGGTCATTCCTGCGAAGAGTTTTTCCTGGCTGTTGCTGGAAAAGTTGCCGCTGCTGATTCTTGCGATGGCAAGTGCAGTGATTACCATGCACGCGCAACGCGAGGCCTACACTCCTTATCCGTTCTCGGTTCGTATGGCAAACGCCATCGTTGCCTACGCCTGGTATGTGCGGAAAGCCTTCTGGCCGTCTCATCTCGCGCTTCTGTATCCTCACGCTCCGGGGTTGCCGCCAATCTGGCAAATGACAATGGCGTTTCTCTTCCTCCTTGCAGTTACCGCGCTGGCGATTGCGCTGCGTCGCCACCGCTATCTGCTGGTGGGGTGGTTATGGTTTCTGGGGACACTGGTGCCGATGATCGGTCTGGTGCAGGTGGGGCGGCAGGCGATGGCCGATCGCTATGCCTATCTGTCGTTCGTTGGGCTGTTCCTCATGATCTGCTGGGGCGTGGCGGAAGAGTCCGAGCAACTGCATCTTCGCCCGGCTTTGCTGTGGATAGCAAGCGTCGTCGTGCTTTTGGCGCTTGCCGCGGTCACGCATCGCCAGGTCGGCTACTGGAAGGACAGCTACGCGCTGTGGAC
>JBKQKT010000036.1:0-16256 GCA_052147365.1 Candidatus Korobacteraceae bacterium
AGTCAAGCCCGTTGTCGCCGCCAAGTAGCGCCCGGTGCCTAGGGAATAGTCTTGCGAATCGCCTTACCAATTCTCCTGGTGCCGCAGGTTCCTTGGCTAACTTCCCAGTTGCACGTCATACGACCAAAATCGACCCCGTAGCGCCGCGAACTTCCCAGAAGAAGACTTCGGGACAATCTTCAGGAAAGCCAACTCGCCGATCGACTGTTGCTGCTGGAGATGTCCAGCCAGATGCGATGCGCTTTTTGAATACCAGTGACGTCGGATACTTCTCGATGGTGAATCCGTACGGCTGCCCTGGCTTCAACAACTCCGCCTTGCCGAATCCGTTTCGCCAGTGCGCGCGTACGATGCGGTCAGCGATATTAAGATCAAAGCCATTCGGGAAGTCTGGTTAATTCGGAGCCCGCGAAGCCAATGACATGCCCACGAGAATGTCACCGCGAGAGGGCGATGGCGGTACATGATTACGCACTCAGAACACGAGCACCTTGTCGGCCTCTTCGGTCCTGTTCGTTCAAGTGCGCGAGCTCTATAAGAATTCCACCGACCCGAAAGATACATCGATTCAAAAAGCGGCATGGAACTATCCGGCAGATGGTCGCGCCGAGGCCGTGTTGAAAGAGATCGGCGGCTTCAATCTCGCAACCGGCCAGCCGGTGAATGGCATTGCTGACCTCAAAGACGGTTGGAGAGCGCGACGAACTGATCGCGGAAGCGCGTCGCCGAATGAAAGCGAATCCGGGAAAGTATGTCAATCACATCTACGGAGAGCACGAAGCGGGCGGAACCGGCATGCTTTATCTGTCCGGCGTTGGCTTCGAGCAGCTTGGTTTCCCGTCTGTCGGGATGAACGGTTATGTTTCGCCCGCGGCCGCAGCTCTCTCGGCTGTGCCTCCAGCGTCCATCACCGTCGGCATAGCGTTGGCCGGTATTTCACTTATCACCAGGCGCCGCGAGGAAGTAGCAAGGGCGGAAGGGGCCGAGGGCACGCAGGTTCCCGCGCCCAAACCAGCTCATGTGGAGTTCGCCGCGCTGGGCGCACAGCCGTTCTACAACAACACGAACAAGATGCTACTTACCATCATGGGTTTCGGCGCGTTCTCGTTCGTGTTGCGTTTCCTATTCGGCCTCGGCGGCGCGACGGGCCTGTCCGACACTTTTCCATGGGGTCTTTGGATCATCTTTGATTTGGTATGGATCGCTTTGGCCGCAGGAGCGTTCGCGACGGCTGGACTCATCTATGTCAGTCGCCGCAAAGATCTGTATCCGCTTGGCCGTTCCGCACTGCTGCTCGGACTGTTGAGCTATTCGTTTGTCACCGTTACTCTCATCGCCGATCTGGGAAGACCATGGAACGGGTATCAGTTACTGATTAACGCTCCGCATCATTCCGCCATGTACGAAGTATCGTGGTGCATCACTCTGTACGTCACGATTCTCGCGCTGGAGTTCCTGCCGGTTGTGCTGGGCAAGCTGGGAATGCAGAAGTACGTCGCAACCTGGCAGAAATACGCTCCCTGGTACGTCGTTGGCGCGGTCACGCTGTTCATCTTCATGATGTCCCACAGCCTGCTATGGACTGCGCTCGCCGCGGTCGTCTTCTCGCTGCTGGCTTTCGTCTTCCGCGGCCGCGAAGGCGAACCGGCGCAGCCGATCATGCTGGCGATCGCAGCCGTCACCTTCTCCACCATGCATCAGAGCTCGCTGGTGGTCGCCTGCAATGCCTGTGTACTTCCTCCTTTCGTCCGTCGTCGGCGGAACGTCTGCGGTTGTGCAGGCGGAACTGTGGATTGCCAAGGCCTACAAACGTCCGCTGCAAATCGCGCAACTAGCCGCGATGGGCCACATGACCTTCTGGTCTCTGTTGGTCTTCGAGATATTCCGCCTCGGCGACCTGACGTACCGCGGACAATGGACCAACTTGCTGGCCCATCCTAACAGCTTGCTGCTGCTTGAACTCATCGGCGGCGGATTGATTCCATTAGTGCTGCTCAGCTCCGCGAAACTGCGGCACAATCATGTCACGCTGTTCCTTGGAACCATCCTTGCGATGTTCGGCGTTGTCTTCAACCGCATCAACGTCGTCGTGCTCGGCATGACGCTGAAGGGTCCGATGCCGCAGATTGCGCCGGTGCGTTACACGCCGACGATCTTCGAGTGGGGTGTCTCCTTCGGGCTGATTGCTGCGACAGTGTTCCTGTTCCGCTTGGGAGTTCAATATTTGCCGGTGCTGCCAAAGGAAGATCAAGCACAGTCATACGGCGACTGAGAACTTGTCCAGAAACCGGCTTCGGAGCCATCAGCCTCCAACTAAACGAACATACTGACGCGGCTGGGAAGGCCGGCAAGTATGGCACATCGGAAGAAATCAAAACGATCCAAGGCGTTGGCCCACAAGAAGACTTCTGGACAACTGTCGGGCTAGCTTGTGGTGTGGTAGCTGTTCAACGGGTATTGCCCAAGACCCCGTAAAGAGTCGCTCCTGCACGGGACATGCTGCTGAATACCTCCTCGCCGAACTAACGCCGCTTTACCGCGATCACATTGTCGTCCGGGTTGCGGTCAACTAGCTTGTCGACGGGATCGATGCCCGCCTGTGCCGGCACTTTGTCGACCGAAATCGTGATGTCGGTCTTCTTCTGATCGATCTTGCGTTTTTGCAGATAGAGATACTTTCCGTTGGCATCGAGCACGCCGATGTCGATCTGGTCGTTTACCGGAATGCTATGCTCCTGCCCGCGGCCGTCAGCGCGGAATTTCTGGGATTCCACCGTTAGCTCCACCTCATATTTGCCGTCCGGCCGCTGCACGTAGTCGGCGGAAACAGCGCGGTTATCGTAAATGGTGATATTCCGAAACATGTCGTCGAATAAATACTGATACTCAGGCGGCGTCACCTTCCTGAAATATCCTTCCAGATCCAGCGAGGTCGGATACGGCGGGCCTTTGAACGCATACTCCTTCAGAAATCCCCGGATCGCTTCGTTGACTTTGTCCTCGCCGACGTAGTCCTGCAGCGCATACATCACCATCGCACCTTTGTTGTAATGAATGTAGCCTTGGTTGGGATCGACGTTGTAGAGCGGCTCCTCTTCGTTGCGCTCCTGTCCGCGTCCGCGGAGATACTGATCGAGTTCAAAGCGCAGGAAACGTTTCATCGACTCCGGCCCGAAGTGATGCTTCATCACCATCAACGCGGTGTATTGCGCCATGGTTTCGTCGATCGAAGTCGCGCCTTGGACATACGCTGAGATCACCTGGTGGGCCCACCACTGATGCCCGGTCTCGTGGGCCGTGACATAGAACGGCAGGTCAACCGCGTCGGGCTTCTTGCTGACCTTGGTGGTAAAGCCTATCGACTCGGAGAAGGGGATGGTGTTGGCGAATGACTCCGCGAATGTTCCATAGCCCGGGAACTCTATGATGCGGAGCTGATGAAACTGGAATGGGCTGAAGTTCTCTGTACAGTAGGCCAGTGTCTCTTTCATGCTCTGGATCATCGTGTCCAGATTGAACTCGTGGCCCGGCTGGTAATAAATCTCCAGGTTGACACCGTCCCAACGGTCGCGCCGTACCGCGTAGCGCGCCGACTGTATTGAATAGATGTCCAGTATGGGAGCATCCATCTTGTACTGGAAGTAGCGACGGCCGTTCTCTACCCACTCCTTCTGAAGATATCCCGGAGCGATGGCAATCTCATCTTCGCTGGTGCTGACGATTGCGTCATAGTTGATCCAGTCGGCGTCGAAGCTGACGCTGTTATACTGGCGCGCCGCGACATCATCGAGCTTGGGCAGCCGCCGGACCTTCTCCAAGCCGTGCTTATGACGCGTGCTGTCATCGGTCAACTCAATCTCAGGCGCGTACCCGATGTAAGGGGAATAGCGATCATTCAGGAAGCTGCCGTTATGCACGATGTCGGTATTCGGCTCTGAGTTCTCGAATCCCGGGTTGTCGTATTGCACCGCAAAATCAAGTTGAATACGGCCGTGCGGCGGCAGTCGCGTGGGAAGCTTGTAAAGATAAAAGCCGAGCCGCGGGTCGTCGACGAGTGCGGTCTGTCCGCCGGCAAAGCTGAGGCGGTCAATCCGAATGTGGGGCACAGGCCGCGGCTCAAGATCGACTGGCTGGACTGTCACGGCAACCCGATCGATGTCCGAAGCCGTCTTGTTCTCCAGCCACATGGTCCCCCTCACCGCAACCAAACGCTTCTCCGGATAGATGTCCATCTGCATTGTGACATCGGTGACGCGCGGCTGCGGCAGCGACCAGTATTGGCGGTATTTCTTCTCGTATTGTGCGCGGCCCTCGTCGATTGTGAACGTAGTGCGATATGGATTCAGCAGGTGGGTGTTGTAGAAGATGTAGCCACCGACACTCAGCAGTAGAACAACACAGACGCTCGCGCCGGCCAGCGTCCCCCGCGAAAACCGTGCAGCCGCAAGCTTCATTCGCACCCGCCAGCTGCTTTCCGTCCCTCGCACCCAAAGCAGGTTGGTGATGATCGCCAGCAGAACTGCCGCAATCAGCCAGTAGATCCGAAACCAGAAGAGCGGCTGCAGGAAGGGGCCATATCCATTGAGGTCGGAATAGGTGGGCGGAGGGTTCTGGCCGAAACGGTAGAGGTAATCCTGAAATCCTGCCGGCGGCAGCGCGACCGTCGCCACCAGGTACATCACCATTACGAAGTGCCCGAGGTATTTGTTGTTGACAATGGTCTGCACGAACATCGCCAGCACGCAGAGAATCCAGAGTTGGGTCAGTCGATTGAGCAAGAGATCGCGGAAGTAGAGGCTGAACTGGAAGTGATAATAGCCCTGGAAGACTTGCACCACCACCCCGGCGGCCAGGATCAGCAATACCACGACGACTTGCACCAGCATCAGCGTGAACAGCTTGGAGCAGAACACCACCCAGCGCTGCAGCGGTAGCGCGTCCATTACCTGATTCAGCTTTGCGTCGCGCTCACGCCACACCAGTTCGCCAGAGTAGAAGATGATGATAGCCAGCGCAAAGATCGCAAAGCCCGTCCCCGCCATCTGCAGCATCATGTGGGTGACAGGCCACGTCCGGTTGGACAGAGGATTGGTGATTCCGAAAGCGGTCAGGATCGAGAACAGGAAACCGGCCAGCATCAGCACCCAAAAGAAAACGTTCTTTGTCGTCTCGCGAAATTGAATGCTGGTCAGGGACAACAGATGCCGCAGCGACGCCGCGCGGGAAAACACAGGATGCGCAATGGGCAGCGCCTGCGCAGTTGACGGCAGCTCTTCGTCCTGGCCGGCGCCGCGCCGCTTGCTCTTCTCCGCTGGGTAGGCGAAAGCGAACTTTGTGTACGCGACGACGAAGAACAGGGCGCCAACTCCCAACCACAAGGCGCGATTCGCCAGCAGAATGCCCCGCAGCGGAATGAGTTGCGTATTGCGCTGGAACGGTGTCCAGTAGCGGGTTATGCGATCAATCGCCGCACCACCCAGCGGATCGGCGAGAGCGGCGCGAACGCTCACCGTCAGGGCTGTGCCGGAGAACTGCCCGACAGCGAAATAACCAATCAGCACCAGCACACTGGCCACGTACACGGGCAGCATCTTGCGCGACAGCGCTGCCAGCGCGAAGAAGATTGCCGTCAGGAACAACAGGTTCGGCAGAACATTGATGAAATACGGCTGAAAATAAGCTCCAACCATCTGCGGGCCGAGGCGGGTTTTATCGAGCCAGGGCATTACGGTGCCGAGCCAGGCGCCGAGGCCCACGCTGCTGAAGATGAGGACCTGCAGGACGAAGGCAGCCAGAAAGCGCCCGCCGAGATAGTCGAGCTTGGTTATGGGCGCGGTGTAGAAAAAGTCAGCGCAGTTGCTGTCGATGTCCTGATATGTGGCCTGCCCGGCGATAGCAGCGGTGATCACCAGACCGAAGAAACTGATAAAGGTGATGACCGAGTTCAGCGCATAAGGCGAATTGATCAATACCTTGCCGCCGGTTCCGAAATCAACACTAGCGCCGGCGAAGGCGCCGCCCGACATCAATACAAACAGGCAGCCCAGCCCGAAGAAGACCACAAAGTAGACCCACGTGGAGATGCGCCGCAGGCGCTGTTGCAACTCGAAGAGAAATATATTGACCAGCATAGCGTCAGTCGGGCGTGCCACTAGTGAAGCCGCGAATGGTGGCGAAGTACAGGTCCTCGAGGTCGGGAACGACCGGTTCGAACTCCGGGCCGGGCCGATCATCCTGCAACACGTGCAGCAGCGTCCTGCCCGCAAACAGCCGCATGGAGATGACGCGAAAGCGTTGTTGATAGTCGGGAACCTCAGAGCGCGAGATGGCCTTCTTCCAGACGCGACCGTTCAGCGCCTCAACCAGCGCCGAGGGATCGCCCGCCGCATGCACGCGGCCCTGATGGATGATTGCCATGTTGCGGCACAGATCGCTCACGTCGGAGACGATGTGCGTGGAGAGAATAACGACGATATTCTCGCCAATGGCGCTCAGCAGATTGTGGAAGCGCACTCGCTCCTCGGGATCGAGGCCGGCGGTGGGCTCATCGACAATAATGAGCCGCGGATTGCCAAGCAGCGCCTGAGCAATGCCGAAGCGCTGCTTCATGCCTCCCGAGAAACTGCCCAGCGGCTTATGGCGATGTTCCCAAAGATTCGTCTGGCGGAGCAGCGTGTGCACCACATCGCGCCGCTCCCTCGCGTTTTCGATTCCCTTCAGAGCGGCGAAGTGGGAGAGCAGATTTTCTGCGGTGACCTTGGGATATAGCCCGAACTCCTGCGGCAGATAACCGAGCAGTTTGCGGACTTCATCCTTCTGGACCAGCATGTTGATGCCGTCCAGCCGTGCGCTGCCGCTGTCGGCTTCCTGCAGCGTGGCCAGGGTGCGCATAAGAGTGGACTTGCCAGCCCCGTTTGGGCCAAGAAGACCGAACATGCCTTGCGGAATGGACAAGCAGACATCCTGTAACGCTTGCGTTCCGTTGGGATATCGCTTGGAGAGATTCTCCATTTGTAGTTGCATCGGTGTGCCTATTAGTCATCCCATACGAAAGTATGGACAGGATCGTTCCACCAAAAGGGAGCGGTCTCTTGATCATAACCAAGAAAGCCCTTCTCGTCGTTGGCCGGAAACCGGCATGTCGGAGATTACTCCCAAGAAGTCGGCCTGCGTCTACGAATGTGTCCACTCCTGCCGATATACGGTCTTCTTGGAATGTCACTTGATGAAAACAGAGCGTTCCGTGAACTGGCGCCGACCACATCCCCGGAGCTGACCCGCGGATCGCTCCTGGTTTGTCGCCAATTCTTCCCCAATCCCGTTAAGTTCCGCTGTGCTTTTTCGCCACGCGTGCAACCGATCGCTGGGCGCTCCTCTTGCTTACATTGAGAGTTCACAATCTGGTCTTCGATCTACCGAAAAGGAAGCGCCGATGTGTTTCGGCCTAGTCGAGCTGGGTAGAGACCCGCGTAAGCTCAGTTTTCCAGGTCCGCTAAGCGGCAAATGAATCCCCATCCGCCGCCGAGTTCGCTGACCGCCAGTATCAGTTCATTGCGGCCCTTCTTCAACGGAAGGTAGACGGCGTCGTTTTCCGGGTTGACGATGCCCAGGAAGCCTGGGTCGCGGAAACCCTGGGCGCTGCGGCCACGGTAAAGAATCTTGCCATCCAGGAACACGCTGACGTCGTCGCTATAGCCGATGTAGAGCTTTTTCACCTGGTCGCGGTCGGAATCGATGCTGGTCCGCGCATACACCACCTTCATCCCCGGCTGTGGTTCCAGACGCTTGGAAAAGTCGCCCTGAAACGTGACCTTCAGATGCGGAGCCTCGCGATAGCGATAGATGACCACAAAGCCCGGCGGCTCCGCCTCCACATCTTGCCAAGGTATGGCGTCGCGCTCAGAGGGCGAGAGCGGACGCTCCAGATTGCGCGCGAGCGCATCGTAGGAAGGTGACAGGCTCCACTTGGTCAGAGTACCCGGCGGCATCGGCGGCGGGTGCCGCAGCCAGGGCGCATCGGGCGTTGTCCGTATTTCGAAATTCGAGAAATAGGTCGCTCCAGTCAGGACATACAGGGCTACCTGGCCTTTCTGAACGCCGCTTTTCAGATCGCTCATCACCAGCGCGGGCTTATCCATGTCGTTGACATAGAACTTTGCCTGCGCGCCCACTACCTCCAAGCGCAGATGGAACCAGACATCTTTCGGGATATCGACTGCACCCGTGAAGCCCGGCCCGTTATAGATTTGCCAGTTGGCGCCTGTGTTGAGAACCGGTGTGTACTGCATGGCGTCGGGAAGGCCGGACTTGTGCTGGCGAAGATAAATCCATTCGCCGTTAGCACCATCGTCGGCGAGTCGAAACTGAATACCGAAAAACCCGCGCTTTGCCGGGGTTGCGACATCCACATCGACAACGCCGTCGCGTATTTCAAAGTCCTTCACGGTTGCCGCCCCGCCATCGAGGAAGAGGCAGTTGCGGCCTTGATATTCAGCTGCCTTGGCTTGTCCCTCCAGCTCCCAGCGCGGCGAGTCTGCGGCAATGGAGAGCGTCGGCGGCGCCTGGGAATGGGCCACGGACTCGAAGAGTAGAGCAAGAGCACAAAGAGCGAGATGTCGAAGCATAGCGTGCCTGCACATATGCTTCGCAAGCGCAATAGTTTTGTTCATGAGGTGTCACACCTTAACTCGCCCGACGTTGAGCGAAAACCCACTTCACCAGCTCCGGCTCGGTGTAAGCCCACTGCCAGACGTTGTGGTCGACACCAGCGTACTCGGTGTAGAGAGGGTGTCCGCCCGCTTTTCGCATCGCCGCGATGCGGTCACGTGACAAAGCCACAGGAACGCTCTTATCAGCAGCGCCGTGAAAGTTCCACAACGGAGTGCTGATCGAATCCACCGCGTCTTCGCCGGTTTGACTGCCACAGCACGCCACCGCCGCGGCGAAGAGTTTCGGGCGTTGTGCGGTCATGTGCCAGGTCCCGGCGCCGCCCATCGATTGACCCGTTACATAGATCCGGCGTTCATCAATTGCAAACTCGCGGCACAACGCATCTATAATTCCCAACGCCAGCCGCGCCCCGTCGCCTAAGCCGGGGAGCAATCCTATTACTCCCTGTGCCTCGTGCGAAAGATCATAGTGGACCCACCCGGTGTCCGTCTGCGGTGCAACGACGTAACAGGGAAAGTTCTTATGGTTCTCGGGAAGCAGCCAGACCCGCGTACCGAAAACATTGCCCAAGCCCAGCTGCTTCTGGTTGTCGTCGCCCAGTCCACCGCTGCCATGGAGATACAAAACCAGCGGCAGTTTCCCGCTCGCAGTCGGCCGGAACAAGCGGTAGGGCATCCTCAAGTCGCTCTTGTACACACGCGCTTCGTATTGCTTCTCCAGTCCCGTGGACCTTTCCTTAAACGTATCGATCAGCGCGATTCGCTCGGGGGACATAGGCGTCCCTGGCGCAAGCTGAGGAGTGGAAACGGGCTTCGCCGACGCCGAGGGCGGAAACGAGAGATTGAGGCCTGTCTGCGCCGCCGCAAACCACACTCCGGCCGTGCCCACGCCCAACAGGTGAACTGCTTCTCGCCTAGTCAATGGCGGCATCGTGACCTTTAGACCCCTTTCGAATTGTGTTGAGACTCGAGCATAGGGAAGACTCGACGGCGATTTGGGATAAGGCAGCCGACAAACGCCTTTCGCCTCCTGGCCCGGAACGAGAACACTCGGGCCGTGGGGAAAGCGTGCCAGCATTGCCACCCGCAAAACCACTGGTTCAAGGCGCTCAGTTCAATGATTCACACGCGTATATCAGACCTCCGTGCTCCAGCTTCGAAAGCGCAACTTAATTCCTTTGAGTGAGATTCGTCCCGGCCAAAACTGCCCTTATCCCATGGTTCAGATACCAGTACCCGTGCGACGATTGGCGTAACATCGGTTGCCCGTAGGTTTCCGTGATCAGCAAACTGACCCGCTGAGGTTCGAATGAGCATTGATATTCAGGGTATGACTCCGCTGCTCCAGGTATTCGATATGGCCGCCTCGCTCAAGTTCTACTGTGGAGTGCTCGGTTTCGAGATCGTACAAACCGACAACAACACAACCGCACCCAACCACAATTGGGTATGGCTGCAGCTCAACGGCGTGGACCTGATGCTGAATACCGCTCACGAGTACGACCAGCGGCCGTCGACGCCCGACCCTCTCCGTGTTGCGACCCACCGTGACGTGGCACTCTTCTTTGGATCTCCCGACGTTGATGCTGTGTACGCTCACCTGCTCGGCAGGGGAATCGACGTACACGAGCCGACGGTAGCGCCCTACGGCATGAAGCAGCTTTTCGTCCATGACCCGGACGGTTTCGAACTCCGCTTCCAGTGGCGGGCAAACCATTAACTGGCGCGCACAGCCCGACTCACAGCTGATCCGGCCCAGATGAAACGATCAGCGAAACCCCGCTCATCTCGCGGTTCAGAAACCGGCTTCAGAGAGATCACATTGGGTCGTGCGCCCTGATTGATACCTTTGGGCATCATCTCCCCGAAATGTACTTCTGGACAATCTCCAGAGGCGGACTTGCGGAGGGGCCGTCGCTCAGTTGCGACGAATCTGGCGTCGATGAGGAGTAATGCGCGGTAAATGCTGTTTTTGAGATCAAAATAAGTGATGCGGCGTCATGTCGACGCCGACTGAGAGCAATTGCTAAACGTACGACATCATATGGTTGGGCGGAGAATTTCAGCGAATGCTGAATTCTCCATGGCCGCCCGGCTAGTCAATTTCTTGGGCGAGTAAAGATTGGGCATATCCAATTTGCTTGCTGCGCTATCCGAGAGGATAGGCCGCCCTTGAAAAATCGGTCGTTCGAGACTCTGAGTTTTCCACTAAGTTTCCTTTCTGAGAAAGACACTTAACTTCAAGGTTTCTTGACACTTCGTCCCGCACTCTCTACGGTACTTACGTCGATGCAATATCAGCGATGCCTCATGCCAACACGTGTCAAATTCGCTGTGCTCGCAATGTCGTTCTTGGCTTGGTGTTCCTTCGCATGGGCGGAGAAGATCGCGGATATTCGCCCTGAGGGCTACGTCACCGATCTCGCACACGTCATCGATCCATCGACCAAAGCGAAGCTGGAGACTTTATGCGCCGAAGTCGAGGGCAAGACAGGCGCCCAAGTTGCGGTTGTAACAGTTGATTCACTCGACGGCCAAAGCAAAGAAGACTACGCGGCCGATCTTTATAAACATCTCGGTATCGGATCAAAGAAGGACAACCGGGGAGTTCTGCTCTTAATAGCGCCCAAGGAACGTCAGTACAAGATTGAGATCGGCTACGGGTTGGAGCCGGTGATCAACGATGCCCGCGCGGGAGACATCGGACGGGAAATGGTGCCCGATCTGCGTCGTGGGGACTATAGCGGCGCCGTGCTCCTCGGTACAAGGCGTATAGCCCAACTCATAGCCGCCGACAAGGGTGTGCAATTGAATGGCATGGCCGCCAATGAGCCCACCGCGCCCGCACGGCAAACACCGTGGTGGGTCCCGTTGCTGATCATCGGGATCATTTTCTTCATCATCCGCGCTCTGGTGCGCGCGGCGCGAGGCGGCGGTCCACGGTCAGGCGGTGGCGGAGGCTCTGCCCTCCCGTGGTTTCTGCTGGGCAGTGCTTTGGGGGGCCGCGGCGGTAGCTGGGGTGGCGGCTTCGGGGGCAGTTCCGGCGGTTATTCCGGTGGGGGTGGTGGATTTGGGGGCTTCGGCGGCTTTGGCGGCGGGCTGAGTGGCGGTGGCGGGGCCGGCGGCAGTTGGTGATCAAACAGCGCGTGGAGGGGGCAATGCAGAAACCGAAAAGTAAGCTGCAGGAACTGGTTGTCCGATTGCAGCAGGCGTGCGGAGACAATCTGGTGTCCATCGTTCTGTACGGTTCCGCCGCCCGTGAAGACTTCCATGAGGAATTCTCGGATGTGAACGTACTGGTTGTCCTGCAATACCTGAGGCCGGATTCTTTTGCACCGATCTCGACGGTCCTGCATTGGTGGACTCACCAGGAAAAATTGCGGCCGCCGATGATCATGACGCTCGAAGAATTACGGGAGTCCGCCGACGTCTTCGCGATCGAGTTGCTCGATATGCAACGCTCGCACCAGACCCTCTTCGGCCAGGATGTGGTGACCGCAATCGAAGTGCCCATGAACTTGCACCGGGTCGAGGTGGAACACGAACTGCGAACGACCCTGTTGCGCTTGCGGCACCATTTGCTGCTGAGTCCTGACCACGAAGACGAGCTTCGCGCGGTGCTGGCTAAATCGATCACCAGCGTTCTGACGCTGTTCCGCCATGCCTTGATGGTGCTCGGGGAGGATCCGCCACATGCGAAGCCGGAGTTGCTGGAACGCGCCGGCCAAGTCTTTGGCTTTGAAGCGCAGCCGCTTCAGGCCATCCTGAAGCTGCGCCTGGAAGCTCGGCATTCGGACAACCTACGCGAGTTGTACCACGCGTACATGAGCGCGATTCAGCGGGTGGCTCATGAACTGGATGCGCGGGTGCCCAAGCGCCACCTGCGGCATCAGCCCTAAGGGAATTTGTAACAAACAAGAATTACAGGGGGGAGATTGGCATGAAAGCTGGAATCATCGTGTTGGTCGTGATTGTGTTGCTGGTGCTATGGTTCGGCGGCAGTTTCGTCTCGCATCGTAACGAGATGGTTCGCAAGCGTGAGGCGGTGAATGCAGCCTGGTCGCAGGTGGATGTGGTTCTGCAGCGCAGGGCCGACCTGATCCCGAACCTGGTGGAGACGGTGAAAGGGTTTGCAACCCATGAGGAAACGGTTTTCGGCGATATTGCCGCCGCCCGGGCCGCGATGATGGGAGCAAAATCTCCCCAGGAGAAGATTGCTGCCAATGGTCAGCTCGATTCCGCTCTTGGTCGTCTCCTGGTCGTCGTGGAGAATTATCCTCAACTCCGGTCCAACGAAAACTTTCTACGGTTGCAGGACGAGCTTGCGGGTACGGAGAACCGAATAGCCATAGAACGCCGCCGCTACAACGAGACCGTACAGGATTACAACACCTATATCAGCTTGTTCCCGAACAACATCATCGCTAGTCTTTCGGGATTCACGCGCAATGACGCCTACTTCAAGACAGACGAGGGAGCCCGCCAGGCGCCAAAAGTGAACTTTGGCACTACGCCTAGGCAGCAACCGGCTCCAGCACCAACGCAATAAGCGTGCTGCCATTGGAGACCGGCTTCTCTCAACTTATTCTGGCAAGCGCGCTACCGATCGCTGGGCGCTCCCTTGCTCACATTGAGAGTTCGGCAGACTTGAGACCACGAAAGCCCATCACGCCGCGTCGCAGCCACCCGGTCAGCATTCGCTTGGGCGCGGGGCCTCCCGAACTTTTTGCTCTTGGCGCGCGCATTGCGCAGCGCGGCCTTGCCCCGCTCCTGGATCAGCGATCGCTCGAACTCGGCCATGGCACCGATGATCTGCAGCATGAGAAGACCTGATGGAGTGCCCCCGCCCCTATCCTAGAGCGTTATCATAGTCGGGGGAAATGAAACACACCGCCGTCCTGTTACTGAGCACGCCAATGCGCCTTGCACGCAAAGGGGCGGTGACGGCGATCGCACAGTTCCTGACGTCACACAACGGCAGCCTCCTGCACAGTGATGACCACCTGGATAGTGGCCGCGACTTGTTTCTATCAAGGCTGGAGTGGGACCTGGACGAATTCGATGTTCCAATCTCCGAGTTCGGACGCTATTTCGAGCCGCTGGCCGAACGCTTCCAGATCAATTACCACCTGGCACTGACGGACTACCGTCCGAAAGTGGCCATCCTGGTTTCGGCCCATTGTCATTGTCTGGCCGACCTGTTATACCGGCACAGCACCGGCGAACTGGCTTGCGAGATCATCGCGATCATCAGCAATCATCCGACCGCGAAGCCGCTGGCCGATTTTCATCTCATCCCATTTCATCTGCTGACCAATCCCAAAGACAAGCACGAGTCCGAGCGGGAGATGTTTGAGCTGCTCGGGCAGGACGTGGATCTCATTGTCCTCGCGCGCTACATGCAGATCCTGAGTCCGGAATTCGTCGCTCAATACCTGCTGCGCACCATCAATATCCACCATTCGTTTCTTCCTGCTTTCGTCGGGGCGAAGCCCTATCATCAAGCCTTCGAGCGCGGCGTGAAGTTGATTGGGGCGACCAGCCACTACGTCAGCGCTACCCTGGATGATGGGCCGATCATCGAGCAGGATGTAGTGCGCGTTTCCCACCGCGACACCGTCGAGGACATGTTGCGCAAAGGCCGCGATTTGGAGAAAGTCGTGCTCTCACGGGCGGTGCGTTGGCACTTGGAAAACCGCATCCTGGTCTACGAGAACAAGACAGTTGTGTTTGTTTAGGCGCCAGCTCTTCAAGAATCCGGGGCAGACGCAACACTGAATTCCCAGCCGCAATATTTTCCCTCAGTCGTCTCCGGAGGACAGTGCAGGCAGGTGGTGCGAATACGCGGGTCTATGGTTCGGGCAAAGGTCTCGAACTCGACCGTTCCCACACTCTTGCATGGGAAATCCGCAAGCCCTTTGCGCCGACGGGTTTCCTGCACGCGGCAGACATCCATAAAAAACCGCAGGCGCGTTCGGTCCTGCGACCATTCCATTCGCTGAGCATTGATCAGGCTGTACATACGCAAGCCCAGCGCCGTCTCCAATGCTTCCAGGCCTCCTTGCTGCGGAACCTGAAACGTGGTCATGATGCGCTGCGCCTCGACGGCAGCAAACCGCTCCCAGGCGCGCGTGTCTAGCTCGATTGCCGCTTCCATGCCCAGCCGCTCTTCAGCTGCGAGGAACCAGCAGCCATCATGCGCCAGCCAGTTCTTGGCGAACATCTCGAGCGCACGTAGAAGTTCTTCGCGGCCCATCGAATGAAACGCACTAGCATTCATGTTGTTTGGCTCCGACTAATGCGAATTTTCATCTGAATTCTCTTTAGGCAATGGTGCCTGGCACGAAGATTCCTTTCCTTTGGACCCGACGGGCCCCGCAGCCGTGCGTCAGGTCGGAACGCCCAGCTTTGGCAGCATCCACTGGGTCAACACCAGATAGCCAACGACGAAGAAAACGATCCACATCCAACTTGGCATGGGGTCCTCCCACTCATTATTATGCGCTTACCGAAACTAAGGAGGCGACGCAGTCACTCACTGGCAAGCTGCTGCCAGTGTTGGCGGACACGTTTGCGCCTATAGTTATACGATGAAGTTTCTTATGTGGGGTCTTCATGAGCGGAATGCCGAAATGGCAGCGTAAAGGTGGTGTGATGCCTTCCAAGAAGCCCGAATCGGACAAGAAAGGTGAAACGCATCAGAAGAAGTCGGCCGCAGGACAAGAAACCGTGCAGCCAATAACACGTACGGTGCGGGAGGGTAGTTTTGTGCATTGTTACCTTGCATGTGGACACATGATCACACTGCACAGGGAAGACTTGAAAGAAGCTTCTCCTTCTTCGATGGGATGCTGGGCGTGTGAAGAAGAGCAAAGGGAAACCAGGAGGTCGTTACAGTAAGCTGCTACTCGTCATTCGCATAACCGGCGACGCTCTGCCACGCACCGCGTTCCCGTGATCGACGTCCTCCCGGTTCCGCACACCGCGCCGCATGTGCGACCCGGCCCGCCGTTTTCACATACGATTCGGGGAGGCGGTCTGCAAGCAATTTTGGGGAAGGGCCTAATCTTCCGTGTTCATTGAAATCCGCTTTGTGCAAAATTGACCAGACATCCCGAGATATAGCGGAATATCGTCAGGGTGAATGCTCTTCTTAGGAGATGATTTAGCATCACAGGCCGCTCTGACTAAGTTCCGCGCGGCCTCTCTCTGAAGAATCGATGCCCGTAAGTGTCAATCAGCACCCCCTGAACCGGAGAACGACCAGTGTCCGACAGAAGGGTGAACTAGGGAAGCGGAGGGCACTGTGCAAAATTGCTCAAAGAGCCGGGAGTTTAATATTTCGTGAAATAGAAAATCGTCACCTTTGTGCTATTGCTTAATCGACCGTTACGGGATATTATCCGCACCCGTTGTCGTCCTTGCGCCACTCCTTCCAACGGCAACATTCTGGCTCTTGGATATTGGAAGAAGGCAGAGGTCGTCCACATGAAGACATTGTGTGTCTGCTTCCTCGTTCTGCCACTTTTGGCAATCAACGCTTACGCAGGATCCATTGATCTTGGAACGGCAGCTAGTTTTGCCGTT
>JBKQKT010000037.1:0-5560 GCA_052147365.1 Candidatus Korobacteraceae bacterium
TAACACGAAAAAATATTCATCGAAGTCGTGATGCAAATGCGGCGGCGGCCCTTCGCCCGGTTTCAGCTCGCCAATCAGCACGGAACATGTGCCGCCCGTCAACGCTGCGACAATCATGACTTTCATCTCGATACCAAATGGCCGGATGCTTTCTGCGTCCTCCCGCTGAGCGATCCGCGGCTCTATCCGCGTACTCATAGAAGCCTCCCGTGATGTAATCCAATTACCAAAATGTGATCCAGCCAAACACGCATTTGCTCTGCTTGTCCGGCTGTGGTTTTGCTTCGCGATTCGCCTAGAAAACGGCGGGAACATATCTCATTCGTACGCCAGGGCGTCGATGGGATCCTTCTGCGCGGCTTTTATCGCCGGATAGAACGCGCCCAGCAGTGAGCCGACAATCGCGATCACTGTTGCCCGGGCCACCCATCCTGCAGTGATCAGCATCGGCAGCGTCTGGAACTTCGTCCGCAAACCGACCTTGGCGGCATAGCTGGCCGCGATCCCGAGGATGATGCCGCAGATGGCAATCAGCACCGTTTCCCGCAGCACCACGTTCACGATGTAGAGTTTCCCCGCACCGAGGGACTTCAGGATGCCGATTTCGCGCGTCCGCTCCATCACCGCGGCGTACATCGCTTGGAAGATGACAATGAATCCGATGATCATGGCGATCGCAATCACCACGTCGATGAACGTCGAGAACATGGGAAGGTTGCTGGAAGTCATCAGGCTGAGATATTCCTTCAGCGAATGCACTCCATACTGCTCCATGCCGGGGATGCTCTTGATAGCGCGCACGACTTCGTCGGCGTTGTTGGGATTGTCGAGCTTGACGTAGAAAATCGTCGCCTTGCCTTGAGCGCCGATCAACTCCTGAATGGTTTGGAGGGGCAGAAACTTGCGCGCTCCTTTGCCGTGCTCCACGATCCCGGAAATCCGGAACTGGTGGTTGAGCGTTTCGACGGCGTCGCCGACCTTCAAGTGCTTCGACGAGGCGTACAGGTCGTCCACAATGATGTCGTCCGGCCCTTCGAATGGGCCGCCGGAGAGATATTGGAAGCCGCCGCTCACGGCATCGAAGGAGTTGATGTCAATGCCGTCGATGACCTCCACCACGCCTGCCGTCGAAAGCTGAGTGACGACCGGAGCGACGGCGACGACATGCGGCAGCTTCACGATCTTGTCGGCGACTTTGACTGAAATCGGCGCACCGCTGACGCCCATCAACAGGGACGAGTTGGGCGGCTGCACCATGATGTCAGCGCCAATCCCCGCCTGCCGGTTCCTGCCGTCCTCCAGCATACCTATGGACAGGCCGACGATCAGCAGAATGAGCGTAACCTCGACCGCCACGGCGACCACACTGATCATGGTGCGAAACGGGCGATGCACCAGGTTGGAGAGGATCATTCGATTCATGATGCGAAACTAGAAGTCCCCTGAACCACAGAGACACAGAGGCACAGAGACTTTAAAATGTGCGATGTTAGCAGGAGGCTTGATTATCCCTTCCCGTGTGATTTTTTCTCTGTGTGCTCTGTGTCTCTGTGGTTGTTTGAGTTCTACTTCTGAGTGTGAATCAACGGTGAAAATCGTCACGGCCGTCTCCGGTGATACACGGCGAACTCAAACCCAGGGTTTGGTGGGAAGAGATCGTTGACCTTCCGCAGACGCTCAGCCAGCGCATTCGGCGCCAACAGGGGATAGTCGCGTTCCCTCAGGTCCTGGTAGTCCAGGTCGAGATACAGCGACAGCACGTACACGGCGATAGCATCGGCAAAGGTAGCCAGCAGGTACTCGTGCTTCGCCTTCTCCGCTTCGGGCCCGCTGGTGGTGGCAACCTTGCGTAACTCATACGCGTCGAGCGAGGTCTCGCCGCGGACCTTGTCTTCCACGTGCTTCCACACCAGGTCGGCAAACTCCTGCGAGACGCCGACGCGTTCCACGAAGTTGTGGCCCACGTTAATGAAGAACTCGAAGGCAATTGCGAAGCTGTCTTCCATCAGCCGCGTCGAGATGAAAACACACTGCGAGTCGCCCAGTGTGTGGTTGCGATGGCAAATGGCGCTATCGGAAAGCTGCACGTCATAACGGTCGGCGATCATCGTCTCGTCGCCCAGGTTCAGCGTAAGCGGGACGAAGTAGTACGCCTTGCGATTGAGCGCCGCGGCGATGACGCGGGGCACGGCTGTAACCATGCGCTCCAAGTCAGCCGTCGCAGACGTGACTTCCCCCACCACCGAGTAGCAGATGCCATTGCTGGCCTGCGACACCTGCGCCATCTGAACCACCTCAGCGGGAGTTCGGGTCACGGCTTGAGACGTCGAAGACATGAATCCTTGATTGTAACGCAGGGAGGCGTGCATCCCTTACTTTGACCGCTCCGCAGGCGCGAACTAGACTTTCTGTAGAGTCGCACGGGAGGCGAGACATGATCCGTGAAGATGTTCTCCAGCAATTTCCAGAGTTGTTTGGAACGAAGAAGGTAAACGGCCGCGATGTCAACGTGGAAGAAACGATTGCCATACTCACGCGCGAGCTGCGTCCTGCCATCGGCGAGGCACTGAATGCCCGCCGGGCGCTACTCGAAAGTCCTGAGCCGGTGCGGAGGAAATACGCCTGGCCGAGATGGGAAGAGACATTCGAAGATCCGGTCATGGGACGCCACTGGACCTTTCGCCAGATCGTACAGGGCATAATCGACAACTTCCTGGACCGCGAGAGCGAATGGCGCTGGCGTCTGAATGACGAAGTGCCAATTCCCGCCGACGTGCATCCGCTGGACAACCCCGGACTGGAACTTACCGGCCCGTGGCATCCGCTGGATATGGCGTTCAACGCTTTGAATAGCAACGCTCCCCAGAACATGCCGGACTTCGAGGATGCCTCGCCCTCGCACTTCCAGCCCCGGGGAATGCCCAAGGGTCAGCCGGTGGGAACTTTTGCCGCCCTGCAGAATGCCAAAGAGATTCTTGAGGGTCGCTGGACCGGCAAACCATACGAAGTCGTGAAGAAGGACAAAAAGCGCTCTTACAAGATCGATCGGCCGCCGCAGCAGTGGCCTACGCGACTGGTACGCCCGCCGAGCATTCACGTGCTCTACGAGCACATCACCGTCGATGGCGAGCCCGCTCCCGGCCTGATTGCGGTTGTGGCGCTCTGGGTGTTCAACAACTACGACGCGCTTAAGCGCGCCGGCACGGGCGTCTATTTCTACATCCCGAAGATGCAGACCCCCAAAGAAGCACTCATCGTGGAGAAACTCCTGGCGCGAGTGGAAGGCATCATCGGGGTTCGCGCCGGCACCTTCAAGATCAAGATCCTCTATGAGGAAGGTAATGGCGGCCGCTATCTGCCGGCCATCGCCTGGGTCCTCCGGCGGCGCCTGCTTGGAACCAATGTCGGCCGCTGGGACTATCTCGGCAGCCTCATGGAGATGTGGAAAGACGACCCGAACGGCGTGTTTCCCGATCCGCAAACGGTCGGCATGGCTGCCCCGAATATGATCGCCTACCAGCGCTACAACGCGCTCACCATGCTCATGGCAGGCATGAAGCATGGCGAGCTCACGCAGGGAGCGCCAATCGGCGGGATGGCCGCGGTGATGATCTACCAGTCGAACGACGCTTATGGCCGCTCGCGCTACAACCCGGTGGCCATGCGCGCGATCGTGGTGGACAAACTGCGCGAGCGACTGCTGGGACTGATGTTCGTGCCTGACGAGCCCATCTCCGCAGACCGGCAGATTACGCTCGACGATGTCCTCGTCGGTCGCCTAAAGGGGCACCTATACGACACGTATCGTCAAAGCTGGGTTGCGAGCCCGGAGTCCGCGTATGTGGCTGCGGGAAACGCGCCGCTGCGTGTGCCCTTGGCGGAATTGCAGGCAATGCTGGATGCGCCGCGCGAGACGGTGGACGCGAACGGCAATGCGGTACCCACCGTCGCGAGCGGCTTAGTCGATTCGGAGCGGGCGCTGCTGGAATCACGCGGCTTGCTGAACGCGCAGGGCAGGATCACCCCGAGCGTCATCCGCAAGGAAACATTAGACACGCCGGAGAAGGTCCTTACTCAGGAGTTGTGGGATGCTATCTACGACGTACCGAAGGGCGACGTCACCATCGAGCACATCCAGCACGCATTCTACATGGCCGCGAACTACGGTTTCCAGATCCTGAACGGCAACTTCGCCGCGGCCATCGACGATTACGAACTCAAGCAGCGCTTCATGAACGACCTCGCCACCTATCGCATCGACGTTTCCTGGCTGTGGACGCTGGTTTTTCATCAGGCGGTCATCACCAAGGACGGAGATTTCCAGCGGCCCAAGCTCACGGAAGACGGCATGGTGCTCGCGCCGAGCACGGAGAAGGTCAAAGCAGGAACTCGCTTTACCAAGGAGCTGTTCCAGAAGGTGTGGGATTACCACAACGAATGGACCGCGGCGTTCTTCGCGGAACTGGACCAGCAGGGCGATCCGGGACGCTTTGACCGGATAAAAGCGCCGGTCATCATGGAGCTGCTGAAGCGGCAACTGCTGTCGCCAAGATACATCCAGCACAGCGCGCGTGTGCTGTTCGTCTTAGCGGAAGCCGGCGACCAGGAGCGCAACCAAATCCTGGACGCTATCTTCGAGCTTTCGCGCGAGGAAATCGTGAAGCGGGTGCAAGCAGGCACAATGCGGCCGCAGATGTTGGCCGCGCATGATTATGTCTACGACATTTTTCCGACGGTGAGAGAGCAGGTAGCTGCAGTAACGTAGGTTGGGTGGCCCGCGGCGGAACCTTGGCGCTTCCCGTTACTGGCCAGACTTTCGCTTTGTGTCAGGGCACGACCCTTCGGCAAGCTCAGGGCAGGCTTTCAGTCGTGCCGAGAAGTTTATCTTGTCATTACGAGCGGGCTTCAGCCCGCGAGGGATCTGCTTTTCGGACTCTTCGAGCAGTTTAGAAACCACGGATCGACACGGATTCACACGGATGATTTCCTCTCAAGGTTTATCCGTGATGATCCGTGAAATCCGTGGTTAAGGTTTTCTTCCCTGATTTACACAAATCCACACAGGTTTTCCTGTGAATACGCGCAATACTTTCGGCTATCGCCGTTGCGCGCCACCTCGTGCGGCGGTACATTCAAACTCGTGACCACGACACCCGAGACGTGTTCCATCTGCGGCGGCACAGGATGGCAGACCATCGAGCGCGGCAAGGAGCGCGAAGTTGTGCGCTGCGAGTGCCGCGTGAAGGACCGCGGCGGGCGCCTGCTGGCAGCGGCGCACATCCCGCCGCGCTATCAGCACTGCGAGCTCGCCAACTTCCAATGCGATCCTGACGACAAAGCGCACAAGAGCATTCGCCACGCCCGCTTCCTCGCCGGGCGGTTCGTCGAGGAGTACCCGACCGACAAAACCGGCCTGCTGTTTGTTGGCTCGGTCGGAGTCGGCAAGACGCACCTTTCGGTCGGCATTATCAAGGACCTGATTCGCGAGAAGGGCATCCGCTGCCTGTTCTGCGATTACCGCGAGCTGCTGAAGTCCATCCAGAACTCCTACAACCCGCAG
>JBKQKT010000038.1:0-15144 GCA_052147365.1 Candidatus Korobacteraceae bacterium
CACTCTACGGCATCTGGTCGGTTGAGGAGTTCACGGTTGACGGCAATGCGCGCCCGGCGCTGCTCACCGATCCGCTGCGTTGGCAGCGCCTCATCGTCGAGGAGGGAGGGCTGGTAGCGGTGCAGCCGATGAACGGTCCATTGAGTTACTTCAGGCTGCGGCTCGACCAGCCGGGAAAAGAGTTCGTCCTGAGCAAGCCGAGCGATTGGAAGTGGCGCACTGAATTCGCCTATGAGAATCCCCAGCCGGACCAGCTCATTCTCCGGGGCCAACTGGACGGACAGCCAGTGACCGCGATCCTGCGCCGCATCGACGAGTCAAGATTCCTGCTGCTCAATCGAGGCTTCCACTGGGTGAACGAATCGGCGCTGAACCGGTAGCGAACTCCGAAGCTATCTAATAGCCCAAGCTCACAGCCGCGCGGAAGCACTTCTGAGCTTCGGCCTCGTCGCCCAGCGCGCGGTAGGCGTAGCCCATGTTTCGATAGGCCCGGCCTTTCAGGCTGGGGTCGGGAGTGAAGGCGATCACATTCTTGTAGGCCTCGATGGCTTCGGGCAAATCGTTCTGCATCTGGGCGTAGCGGGCGATGTACATGTTAGCCAGCGGGTCCCGGGGATCGATCGCCGCCGCGGTGCGGAAGTGTTCCATGGCGGGAGCGACTTCTCCGCGTTTCACCAGCGCGGCTCCCAGGTCAACTTCGGCGATGTAGTTGCCGCGAGTTATAGCGAGGTCGTGCGTCCACAAAGTGACACTGTCGCGCCAATAGCCGAGTTGGCGATGCGTTGCGACGGAGAGCGCCAGCAGAACCGCGATCCCGGCGGCTGTTTGCCACTTCGGGGAAATGTGTTGTTGGTCAGCCCAATCGCCAACGCCCCAGACGAACATGATGAACAGTCCGATGAACGGCAGATAGGCGTAGCGATCGGCCATTCCTTGCGTGCCTACCTGGACGATGCCGATCATGGGCAGCAAGGTGATGAGGAACCAGAGCCAGCCGGTGAGGAGATAATTGCTGTTTGCTGTTCGCACCTCGCTTTTTTCGATTTCGCGCGACTGGCGAAAGGCGAAGAGCGAAGGGCGAACAGCTATTGCAGTGACGCCGAACAGAAATACGGCGCAGGCCAGCACCTCCCACGTTGTCAGGCGAACCAGAGGATGCGGATAGTACAGTGCCAGACGTGAAGGCCAGAGTGCGAGCTTGATATATCGCGCGTAGGAGTAGAGCGCGTTGGCGATCCGCATGGAAATCGGAAGCCAACGGAACGCCTGCCCGGCACTGTGCGCCTGCATCGTGACTATCGCGCTGGCGGCGGAGAGGGCGAAGAGGGGAACTTTCTCCCAAAGAAGCCGGGGAAAATCGCCGCTTGTTATTCTCTGTAGCGGCCAGTAATCCCACAGCAACAGGACAAACGGGAATGTGATGATCTGCGGCTTGGCCATCAGGCCGAGGGCGAAAAGCAACATGACCACGAGATAGCGGGCTACGCCCCCACCCTTCCACTTGCGGTAGGAAGGGTGGGGCACCCATTGAGCGTACCAGCGATAAGCGCCCAGTGCGAGCAGGAAGAACAGCATGCTCAGCAGGTTCTTGCGCTCGGCAACCCAGGCGACGGACTGCACGTTGATGGGATGCAGCGCAAATAGCGAGGCGACTATCGCACTGCGGCCGATGGATCCGGTTGCCCGCCACAACACCCAGAAGAGGAGCACGACGTTGAACGTGTGCAGCAGGAGATTGACAACGTGCGGCCCAGCCGGGTCCAGGCGGAAGAATTGGATGTCGAGCGCATGCGAGAGCCAGGTGAGAGGATGCCAGTTTGAGGCGGCGTAAGTAGTAAAAGCCCACTGCACCGTATCCCACTCCAGGCCCGCCTGGACGTGAACGTTCTCGGTCACGTAAAGGTCGTCATCATAGTTGATGAAAGGGAGATGACTGACAGGGTAATAGACCGCAACTGTGGCGAGTGCGAGCAGTAGAGCGAGAACGACCGGTTGGTGTTGCGACGGCATCTTCCGGCGTGGGCTCGCAGATGTCAATCGAGTCTCCGATGCCTATTGTTGCTTAGAGCCTGCACCTGTGGTATCCGTCATTCCCAGAGTGTGATAGGCCCGCTGCAATCCTTCGGTGGCCTGGGTCCGCAAGACTTCAGGCGACCGCGGGGAGCGAAGGACTCTCTGGTAGTACTCGATGGCTTCCTGCGGCTTGCCGACGTACAGGTTCCAGTTGCCGATGTTGATGTTGCTGATGGGATCGTCCGGGTTGAGGGCTAGCGCGCGATAGTAGTGTGCCAGGGCCTGGTCAGGTTTTCCCATCTCCAGCGTCGCGCCGCCTAACATGTCCTCCGCCATCCAATTGTTGTGCGTGACATCGGCGGCATGCTCCCAAAGAGAAAAAGTGTCACGCCAGTACCAAAGCTGCTGATGAGCTACGGCGGTCAGCGCCAGCAGCATCGCAAAACAGGCGATGCCTAGCCAGGCGGATGAAGTATGGCCCTCCTCCGTCGTCCACGTTGCATCCGCGCGGCGGGGGGACGGCTGGAAATCGGCCACGCCCCAGCAGATCATGATGAACAGTCCGATGAAGGACAGGTAAGCATAGCGATCAGCCATGGCCTGGGCGCCCACCTGTACCAGCCCGATCATCGGTATCAGCGTGCCCAGAAACCAGAACCAGCCCACCAGAAGATAACGGCGATGCCGGCCGGCGATAACCAGAGCGGTAATAGTCAGCAGCAGGACCGCGGCACCGGCGACCTGCCAGGGATTCAGCAGTGTTTCAGGATGAGGGTAATAAACGGCAAGGTGCGCAGGCCAAAGTGCCTTGCCGATGTAGCGCACGTAGGAAACGATAGCGTTCTCCAGCCGGATGGAAAACGGAAAGGAGTTGAAAATGCCATTGAGCGCGCCGGTCGAGGCTTGGGCTTTAAGGGTGAGCATCGCGCTGGCGGCGGATAGCGCAAACAATGGCAGCTTCTCGACGATCAGCCATGTAAGGCTCCTGGCAGGAATTTCTGTGGCCCCTAGGCTGTCGTGAGAGTTCTCTTTCGGCGCCAACATCCTCTGCAGTGGCCAGTAATCCCACAGCAGCAGAATGAAGGGAAAAGTGACGATTTGCGGCTTGGCCATCAGGCCGAGTGCGTAAAGTAACATCGCCACGAGATAGCGGGCTACGCCCCCACCCTCCCACCGAGAGTGGGAAGGGCGGGGCACCCATCGCGCGTACCAGCGGTAGGCGCCGAGGGCAAGCAGGAAAAAGAACATGCTGAGCACGTTCTTGCGCTCAGAGACCCAGGCCACAGATTCAACATTAATCGGATGCAGCGCAAAAAGCGCAGCCACCATGAAGCTGCGCCCGGCGTAGCCGGTGGCGCGCCACAGCACCCAGAAGAGGACGGCCGCGTTCAACGCGTGAAATAAGACGTTGGTGTCGTGATGTCCCGCAGGGTTCAATTTGAAGAGCTGATAGTCCAGCGCGTGCGACAACCAAGTCAAGGGATGCCAATTCGAGGAGTAGAAGGTGGTGAAGGACCACTGCACCGTATCCCAGTCGAGGCCGGACTGGATCTGGAAGTTGCGGATCACGTAATCGCGGTCATCGAAGCTGACGAACGGATATCGTTTTACGGAATAGTAGAGCGCCACTGTGGTGACGATGAGCAGAAGAGCCAGAGCAAATCCCCACTTTTCCGGCAATGCCTCTGCATGTTGCCGCGACTGGATCTCTGGCTGACGACTTGAAGCAGCGGTCAATGCGTTCTCCTGGCCGTTCTATCGCCGTACTACTCGTAGCATGTAATAGCGTTCGTTGGGAACAGGGCCAATGGCAAAGGGTAGCGGTCCCCAAACTGAGGAATAAAAACCAGCGCCCAATTCTGTGCTTATCGTTGCCACCCGCGAGGGCACCTCAAACTCAATAGTCTTCACGGGAATTACTTCTTCGGCAAGCTTGAATGGGTTTGTATTGTTGACCGGCACCACAATGAGGTCGCCCGGGTTCGACTGAATTACACCTTGTTCCAGGGGGCGAGCTCCAAACGATTCCATGTAGTATTGAAATCCCCAGTGCCCTTGAAACGCCATCGCGCCGGGTTCGTTGTGGGTTTGCTGGCGGAAATAGAATGCCGCCTGCCTTGCCGAATTGGCCAAGGCTGCATCTCCGGAAGCCACCCACATAGAAACCGTTCCCGACAGAATGAGAGGAGCGGTCCAAGCCAGCCTTCGCCAGCCAATAACAGGCTGCGGAAATCTGTCGAGACGCCGGGCGATAAGAATGGCAACCGCTGGAGTCAAGGGCAGCAAAGACCTGGCATTGATCGTCCAGTTCACAACTGCGCCGAAGCAAAACGTACCGGTAACCCAAAGGACCAGTAGCAGCGAGGCGGCATCCCGCTTCCTCCAGTAATCGCTGATTGCCAGCATCAAAGCGGAAATTCCACCCGCGAGGAAGATCAGCAACTGAACGCTCGCCCATCCCCAGTGGTTTAGGACCCATTTCCCGTCGATGTAGGCTTTTCCGAGATTGATCCATCCGTTGAAAAAAGAAAGTCCAAGTCCTGCAGCTAAGGCACCGCCAACAAGAACTTGCTTGCGCGACCAGAGCGAGGGGACAAAAGTAAGGGCAGGCAGCGTGCAGCCACCAGCGAACGCGAGGCCTACGAGAAGGCGGGCAATCATCGAAAGCCCCCCGCTTTCCTTCCGATGGAAGGCGGAATTGTAATAGAGCGCGAACGAAAGCAGTCCACGTTGATAGAGACCACGTGACCACACTTCGTAGGCTCCGAGGGCGAGGATGGGTATCAATAAGAAGCAGATCCAGCTTCCAAGGCGACGTTTCCGGGCAAGCGTGTAAACCAGCAGGAGCGGAAGCAGTGATACGCCGAAGTACTTGGTCAGGGCGCATGCGGCGATTAGGAGGCTGGAGAACGCCAAATGCAATGGCTTTACACGCTCATCCAGGCCTTCCATCCAGAACAGGACCGCGAACACCCACAAGGCCAGCATCATCACGTCGCACATGACGCCCGTCGCTGAAACTAGAAAACCCGGCGTCAGTAGAGTAGCGGCGGCAGCCAGTAAGGGTTGCTGGGTGAAGCGCTGTGCCAGACGGTAGGTGCCAAGTATGGCGGCCAGCGCCGGCAGAATGTAGGCGAGGTGCAAAATCCTCTCCCTCCACCCCGCAATAGCGCCCACCAATGCCATGTAATAGCTGGACGACGGAGGGTTCTGGCTCACCTCTGACATGGGCATCTCAAACTCATACCAGGCAATCCGAAATCCGTAAGGGTCGAGAGGATGCTTGACGATTTGCTGGGCCGACCGGATAAAGAGGGGGTCGTCGGCGTGAAAGGCCTTGCCTGAAAAGGGAATTAAGCAGACCAGCGTCAGCAGAAGCAGGGCCGTCCGGGGCCACTGCGAAATCCAACCGAAGCTCGGAGCCGAGAACGTCACGGGTATCCCTACTTCTCCAGCCTGGCAGCCGCCGCTAAGCACTCTCTTGCGCGCGCAGGGTCTCCGAGATCCGTGTAAGCACGGCCCAAGCTATTGAGCGCCGCAATCTTTAGCTTCTCGTCATGCGACATGGTGATGGCAATCTTGAAGTGCGTGACGGCCTCGGACAGGTTGCCGCGCTTCTGCTCGTAAAGCGCGATGTTCATGTTGCTGACTGGATCGTTGGGGTAAATGGCCACCGCGCGAAAGAAGTGCGCTGCACCTGCGTCTTCCCGGCCTTCGCTCATCAGTATTTTGCCAAGGTTGTTTTCCGCCAGCCAATTAGGGCCGGTGACCTGCAAGGTGTGTGACCAGAGGCTGGCGTTGTCGCTCCAGTAGTTAAGTTGGCGATGGGTAGCGGCAGCGAGCAAGAGCATCACGGCCAGACTCAGGCCGGTAAGCCAGGCGCGCTTGGTTGTTGGTGGCTGCTTCGAAAGTAAGTCGGGGACTCCCCAGCAAAGCATAATGAACAGCCCGATGAACGGGAGGTACGCATAGCGGTCGGCGATGCCTTGCAAGCCTTTGTAGCCCACCGGCTGCAGGCCGAGCATCGGCACCATCGTTCCCACGAACCATAGCCATCCCACAAGAAGGTAGCGGCGACTGCGGGCCTCGAAGACCAGCGCCGTGATGGTGACGAGCAGGAACAACGCTACGTAAGCGTGCCATGGCCGCACCGAACTGCCGGGATGGGGATAGAACACTGCGAGGTGCGACGGCCAAACGGCCTTATTCAGATATTGCGTGTACGAAACGATCGCCGCCTCGACGCGAATATGCCACGGATAGAAGATCTTGTCGGTGTCGTTGCGGGCGGCAGCCATGGTGACGATGGCGCTGGCAGCGGAAAGCGCAAACAGCGGAAGCTTTTCCAGCACCAGCCGTGAAAAGCTTCTCTTCGGAATAGCGGCTGCGGACGGCTTCGCAGATGCGTCGCCATTAGGAGACATTCGCTGTAGAGGCCAATAATCCCACAGCAACAGAACGAAAGGGAACGTGATGACCTGCGGCTTGGAGAGCAAGCCCAGTGCGAAGAGAAACGCGACGAAAATGTATCTGCCAGCTCGAGGCTTGAGTGCATACCAGCGATAGGCGCTTAGTGCGAGCAGAAAAAACAGCATGCTCAGTACGTTCTTGCGCTCGGCAATCCAGGCCACGGATTCGACGTTGATAGGATGGAGCGCAAACAGCGCGGCGACCATGGCGCTGCGGCCGGCGTATCCGGTTGCGGCCCGCAGCACCCAAAACAACACCACGACGTTGAGAGTATGCAGGAGCAGGCTGATATCGTGGGGTCCGCGGGGATCAAGGCCGAACCATTGGCAATCGAACGCGTGCGACAGCCAGGTCAGGGGATACCAGGCGCCATCCTCAAACGTCGTGAAAGCCCACTTCACGGTGAGCCAGGTCAACCCAGCCTGGACCTGGTCGTTCTCGGTGACGTAGAGGCTGTCGTCGTAATTGAGGAACGGATGGCGATGGACCGGGGAATAAAGGGCTGCAGTTGTGATTGCCAGCAGGAGGCCAAGCAAAAGTGTTTGCCGTCGCGCAGAACTGGGGAAATCCGGGCCGGACTGGGGCCGAAATTTCTGCGGGGTGTTGATGCCAACTGACGTCACCTATCCGCCTCCGGAAGGGAGGAGTATAGCCGATTCATCATCCCCACCAGCACCACTCGCCCCGAGCTCTGTGGTACCGCAATCGGTTCCCGCCACATCCAACTTGCACCGAGAGTTTCATGCGCAGTCGGGACTTGCCCAGCGCCGACCAGCAGGCACAACCTTCCGTTTGGTGCTACCAAGCTTGCTGCGGCCGGCAGCACGCGTTCGTATTGCTCCACGGCTCGCAGCGTCACCAGGTCCGCAGTTTTGCCCCACCGCTCGGCGCGTCCGCAGAAAACTTCCGCGCGGTCGAGTTGGAGCGCTCGGATGACCTCTCGCAAGAACGTAGCCTTTTTATTGTGCGACTCAATCAAAATCAGCGCGAGCTCCGGCGCGAAGAGCTTCATCGGAATTCCCGGAAAGCCCGCGCCGGAACCGACGTCGGCGAGGGTTGTGACCGGGAAGAGCGGGCCTTCAGGCCCGCGTACCGGCGGCCCGTATGAATTAGAGGAGGCTTTAGCCTCCGGAACGAGACTTGGTTCCCTTCGTGACTTTGGAAGTAGCATCCGCGCCGCAAAGAGTGACTCGCAAAAGTGTCGCGTGACGATCTCCTCGGGCGTGCGTATCGCAGTCAGATTGATACGAACGTTCCAGCGCAGGAGGAGATCAAGGTAGAGCTGCAACTGGTTAAGCATCTGGCGCGACAGCGGCGCGTCGGTGGTAAACCGGCTCAACAGCTCGGCCATACGAGCGGCATTCATGCGCCCATCCATTATGGAGTAGTTGCGCCTCACCATGTTCCAGGAAACTGTACTTGGGATATCCTTTGGCTATAGGGATTCCCACGCCCTCGGAGCAGGCTCATTCGACTCAGACTGAAGTCTTCGCTCAGGCGATCGGATCGATTTCGCAGGTGCGTTTATGAACGATCGAGTTAGAAAGTCGTCCGCGAAAACGGCCTCCGCGAGGCTGCGTCGGGGTCGGGCTCGGACCGGGCTTCTCGCCAGGTTGCGTTCCCAGAGGGTAGTAAGAATCGGCCGTTGGACACGCGACGCGCTGTATGAGGATGAGGAATGGGAATCTCACAGGAGACCGCAGTGACTGGCACATCTCCAACATCAGCATGACCACACAAAAAACCTTCTCCGGAGTTACCCTGCACGGCTTTCCCGTGCGCATTGAGTTGCAGTGGCCCTTCCATTGCTCCGAGGGCGGTAGCGACTGGTACGTGATGCATGGCACGGTGCGCCTGGCCGATGGCGGACCGCTGCACGCCGAGATTGCACTCAACCTGGCGCAAACGATCAAAGAAGTTCTGCCGTCTCTCGACAGCGACTTGGCGTTCTGGGTGGCCATCAACACGGCGCGCAAGGCGCTGGACGAAAGACAATTGGAGCTGCTGAAATCGGGCAAACGGCAGCCCGTGCCAGTGTCGAGTCGCAGCTACAGCATTCGCCACCAGCACTTCACGTTCTGGAATGCAACCCCTCAGCAAGTGGAGGAGTTTGTCGCACGCAAAGTCTTCTGGTTAAGCGGCAGCGCGCGCGATCCGGTGATGATCAGCGATCCCTGTGACGCGCAGTATCTCGGCGCCGCAGATCCCAACGCGGTTGATAAGCTGGTTGCAGCCGCGCAGAGTTCGGCCGCACGTGGCATCGTCGAGATTGCCGGAGATTATGCGCGGGCGACCGATGGCCTGCTGGCGCGAGCGCCAGAGTTCATTGCTGCGAAAGAACATGCGCTCGAAGAGCTGCACGCGAAGCATGCGTATGAACGAGGGTAAGACCCTTGTTATTCCAGCCCGAGACTAGCGGATTTCCACATCTCCCGAGCCGGTAGAAACTTCCACTTCCGGACCGCCCCCGCGCACCGTTCCTTTCAGTTCGTGCTTGCCCAGCGAGCCCTGCACCGTGATTGGCAGGTCGGAATGGATAGAGCCGGAAGAGGTGCGCACCGCGAGGTTGAAGCCTCCACCCGAGCCCAGTGCCATGCGAATGTTTCCTGATCCCGTGTGTAACTGCCACGGGCCGGTCACGTTACCATCGGCACTGATGTTGCCGCTGCCCGTACGCGCGCGCAGTCCGCCCTTGACCCCGCGGAGCTGCACAGTGCCCGATCCAGTCTGGATGTCCACATCACCTGATCCGGTCAATGCTGCGTCAATATCTCCGCTGCCGGTGTGCGCATAAAACGGTGCCGCGACGTCCTGCGCGCGAATCCCGCCACTTCCTGTCTGGGCATGCACACGACTGCCGAGATCACGCAGCCGGATGTCACCCGAGCCGGTCTGCGCCTGCACCTCGCCGCGAACGCCCTCGACGTTAACATTGCCGGAACCGCTGTGCGCCTGCACCGCCGCGTCGGCTGGGACTGTGATTTCGTAGCTGATGGAGACGTGCCGCTTCACATCCTCGGGCAAGTTATAACCAATCCGGATGTCATTGCCGTTCTGCTCAATCGGGGGATTGGATTCGACCTGGTGCACGGCACTGTCGGAGCTAGAAAACCATCCGTTGCTGGAGATGGTCCCGCGAACGACCACCTGGTTAGAGCCGCCGGCTTTGATGGTTATGTCGCCGGAGCCCGTGGTGAGATCCAGGCAGACAACACCGGAGACCGTCAGCGTGCGGTCGAAGCGCCCTTCAACACGGGCGTGCAGCAGGACCGGGAGTAAAAGAAAGCTGAGCAGGAGGGTTATGCTTTTTCTCGTCATAAGGCCTCACAGGGATTTGCGTTCACAAAACGGGCTGCCGCTTCCGGCAGCCCTCAAAGGAGAGAATCACGCTACTGCTGCAGAACAACCTGGTCGCCTTCTTTCAGGCCTGACAGAACTTCGGTCTTGGCGCCGTTGGAGATCCCGATGGTGAGTGCGACCTTGCGCTTGCCGTCCTTGCCCTTCGGATCAGGTACTTCGGTGGACGCCTTCTTGTCCTTGTCGTACAGAATGGCGCCTTCCGGAATCATCAGCACGTTCTTGTGCTCGTCAAGCAGGATCTCGGCGTTGGCCGTCATTTCCGCCTTCAGCTCGCCACCGGGATTGTTGATGGACACGCGAACCTCGAACGTGGTCACGTTGTCCTTTTCCACGCCCATCGGCGAAATCTTCGTGACGTGTCCAGTGAAGGTTTTGTCCTTGAAGGTCTCCACGCGGATGCGAGCCGGCTGGCCGAGATACACCTTGCCGATGTCGCTCTCGTCAACTTTCCCTTTTACGTAAACCTCACTGGTATCGCCGAGGGTCATCACGAGAGTCGCGCCTGAGCCCAACACGAGGATGGAGCTTACCGCATCGCCCATTTCCACATCACGCGAAAGCACAACACCGTCAATCGGCGCTGTAATCGTGGTATAGCTAAGCTGCTCTTCAAGCTGCTTCAGGGTCGCGTCGTCCTTCTTTACCTGCGCCTGAGCCTGGGCAACCTTTGCCTTGTTTACGGTGTATTGCGCACGGGCAACGTCGCGCTTGTTGACAGCCATGATGTAGCTTCGCTGCGCATCGTCAAGGGTCGACTGCGATACGACACCATCCTTCGACATCTCCTGCGCGCGCTCGTAGGCACGCTGCAAGGTGGGAATATCAACACCTTGAGCGTCGACTTCGGCACGCTTCAAGTCAGCTTCGGCGCCTTTGAGGTTGGCTTCCGACGAGAGCAACTGTGCCCGTGCCGAGTTCACCTGGGCCTCGATCTCCACGCGATCCAGTTCAGCCAGGACCTGGCCTTGCTTCACCTTGTCGCCGGCGTCCACGTAAAGCTTCTTAACTATGCCGCTGGCCTTGGACTTGATTTCAACCTTGGTGATGGGCGTGACCTTGCCGGTCGCGACCACGCTCTTGGCGAGATCTCCCTTCTCGACTTTGGCCAGCTTGGTGGGATCGATCTTCGTGCCGCCACGCGTCGCTGCTACCGCGACAATGACCAGCGCGACAACAGCCACGGAGACGATTGTAATAATCAGCCAGCGCTTCTTCTTCTTTTTGCCGTTGCCGTTCGCCACTGCAACCTCCAACCAGGCAGGAAATCGTTCTGTTGTTTGTTACGTGTGGAGATTGGAAATAGTTCCGTGCAGACAGGGAAAGCCCAGACCAAACCGCCCCTGTCATTATCATTAGACCGCTACGCCAAGAGAATCGGTAGCAGAATTTGTGGGTTGTCAACGAGAGGAACGCAGAGCGTCCCGTTTCGGCACCCGCTGCCGTAACAATGTGTCCGCAACCAATCCCCCGAAAGCCGCGGTTGATCGCCTCGCTGACAGCTATCAGTCCCTCGGCGCGTGCTGGAAGAGCGCGAATACAGCACCTTGCGGATCTGCGACGACGGCCATGCGGCCAACGTTCTCCACCGTCGTCGGCGGCAGGTAAAGCTGTCCGCCCAGTTGTTTTGCACTGTCGGCGCTCGCGTCGCAATTCGATGTCAGGATGTAGGCTAGCCAATGTGCCGGAGCTTTGGGGTTGTGAAATTTCGCAGGCGGAATGCCTCCGATGAAGTGCTCACCGTTCTTGATGTGCAGGTAATCATGCTCGGGGTCTTCTTCTTCCGTGAGAAGCTGCCAGCCGAACAGATCGCTGTAGAACTTGCCGGCGCGCTTCGGGTCGGGCGTGCTCAGGTCAGCCCAGCAGAGGGTTCCATCCACGTGCGCAATTCCGATTCCTTGATGTTTGTTAGGTTGCCAGACGGAAAAGACGGCACCAGTCGGATCCTGAAGTACAGCCATGCGACCTGATTCGCCAACGTCAAAGGCGTCCTTGAGAACAGTTCCGCCGGCGGCCTTGGCGTGTTTCGCAGCGTCGTCGGCGCTTGCGGCCGAGACGTAAAGCATCCAGTTCGGTGGAATTCCCATCGCCCGCTGCTCAGGAAACATCGTGTACGTTGCTGCCGCGTCCCGGCCTTCGAGTTTGAAGATGGTATATACCGCGTCCGGTCCCAGCGGCGAGTCGGACGGCGTCCATCCAAACAGCGATGAGTAAAACGACTTGGCGGCGGCTTGATCGGTGGTGGCCAACTCGAGCCAGCAAAAAGAACCGGGAGGATGCGAATCAATGTGTGACATGGCAGCTCACTTACTCACAAGATGGCAAATTCATCCGCGACGACCGTTGGGCTTGATTGGTGGGCCCGGAGGGATTCGAACCCCCGGCCAAGGGATTATGAGTCCCCTGCTCTACCGCTGAGCTACAGGCCCCAAGTCTCATCTGGCAGTGCTGTGCGTTCTTACTCCCCGAAAGCGAACTGCATCTCGCGGGTGTTTTCTACAACCTTGGAAGCATCCAGAATTTCAAACCGAACGATGGCCCCGTCGTACCCGAAATCGGCAATTACGCCAGGGCGTACTTCATCGCTTTCCTTGATCCTCTGGTCACGGAGCGAGATGGTCATCGTATCGGTTTCCCGGTCGTAAGTCACTTTCATGGCACACCTTTCATATATTTATCTACTTTGGAGGTAATGTAAACCGTGATGACGACCTGTTCCTGAGCTGTCTCTTCAACAAGCGCCCGCACCAGCATTTCCTGCTGAAACCGGATATCGAAGTATCTGCGCATGAAGAATCGCCGACCCAGGCTCGCCGGAACGACGGCGTCCGGGTTTGCCAATGCCTCGTCTGCTTCGCCGCGAAATCTCGCGATCCGCCAAATTCTTCAATGCGTGCGACGACCAGCGATACGGTTTCAGTTTCTTCTCCAGTTATAAACCGCTATTCCCACTTGGGCGATACAGAAATCAAGCGATGCGCACGGTGCTTTCTTTTGCCCAGTGCGTCGCGCGCCGGAACGCCTCCGGCAGAGCCGTAAGCAGATCAGTCGCCACCAGCGAGTGCTCGCCCATTCTTTCCGCTGCAATGTCACCTGCCAGACCGTGCATGTAAACCGCAGCGATGGCGGCGCGCGACACGTCGTTCTGCATCTGGCCGATGATGCCCGCGGTCATGCCGGTAAGAATATCGCCGGTGCCGCCGGTCGCCATGCCGGGATTTCCGGTGGGGTTGATCCAGGCGGTTCCGTCCGGCAGTGCAATGACAGTTCGGTTGCCCTTCAGCACGAGAATGAGGTGATGCTCGCGCGCCAACCGCCGAGCTACGTCGAGCCGGTTCGCTTGTATGTCTTTGATCGAAATGCCCGACAGCCGCGACATCTCGCCGGGATGCGGTGTGAGCACCAGCGGGCGCTCGCCGCCGTCGAGTAAATCAGTGTGGCCTTGAAATGCATTCAGCCCGTCGGCATCGACCACCAGTGGAACCTTGGTCTCGCGCACCGCCTCGCGCACAAACTCCACAGTTTCGCTATTGCGTCCAATGCCGGGACCGATGGCAACAACGTCGGCCGGCTTAATTAGTTGTTCAAGCCGGCCGCTCTCAATCGCGCCCATAGCAATGCCGCCAGTGTCGGTTTCCGGTAGCGGCTCGGTCATCAACTCGGCAGCGAAGGCTGCGACGCTGGCCAGCACACTTCCGGGAATAGCGACGGTGCTCAATCCGCAGCCAGCGCGCAACGCCGCCATTCCAGCCATCGCCGCGGCCCCGGACTTTCCCAACGAGCCGCCGACGATCAGCGCGTGACCAAACATGCCCTTGTTGCAGTCCCTGGGACGCGGAGCCAGCAGCGCGGCGAAATCCCGCGGCGTAGTGACCTCAAGATTGAGCTTCGAGACAATCGCTTCAGGCGGCGAACCAATCGGCGCGACAACGATGGGGCCGCGTGTGAGATTGCCGAAGACGTGCGCAGGACGCGGCGCGGTAAAGGTAACGATCGCGTCAGCGCGGGAGATGCCCTCGCCCGACTGCTCCGTCATCGCATCCGAGTCAGCGCCGGAAGGAATATCCACCGCAATCACGGACTTGCCGCTGCGGTTCATCGCTACGATGGCGTCGCCGTAGAGTCCTTTTACCGGCGGCTGAAAGCCAGTGCCGAGAATCGCATCCACTATGAGGTCGGAGTTCGCCAGGCTGCGTGCGGATTCATTCCTCAGCTCCTGCGGAGTCTGCACGATGATCGGTTGCAGCGGCAGGCGCTCGAACATCGCCAAGGCATCGCCGCGCAAGTCAGACGGCGCGGCAAGCAGCAGCACTTCAACCACGCGACCTGCACGATGCAGTTTGCGCGCGACCACAAAGCCATCGCCGCCGTTGTTGCCCTTGCCGCAAACGACCGCGATACGGTTCGCCTGCGAGTACTGTTCCAGGATGAATTGAGCAATCGCGGAGCCGGCGCTCTCCATCAGAGTGAGCGAGGGAACGCTGAAGCGCTCGGTGGTGGCGCTATCAATCTCGCGCATCTCCGCCGCCGTTGTGATCTTCATGCGCGCTCCGTCGCCGTGTCCTCAAGACGCCGCAAGCCGACCGGTTCGCCCATGGCGATCAGGTGGTCGCCCGCGTGGATTACCTCATCGGGCGCGGGATTGAAGCGCATGTGTGAATCCTCTCCTTTGATGGCGAGCACGATAACGCCCATTTCCTGGCGGATGCGCGAGCCCTCGATGGTCTTCCCGGCGAAGCGCGAGCCGGACTGCACCTGCACTTCCTCGATCTCCAGCGGCTTCTCCTGGTTCATGGCGGTGTCGAAGAAGTCCACAACGTGCGGCCGCATGAAGGTCTGCGCGATGCGATAGCCGGCGAAGTTGTAGGGCGAAACGACACGATCGGCGCCGGCGGTGATCAGGTGCTTCTCGGCATCTTCCTCGCTGGCGCGCGCGATGATCTTGAGCTTCGGATTCAGGCTGCGCGCCGTCAGGATGATGTAGATGTTGGTGGCATCAGTCGTGGTGGCGGCGACCAGTCCGCGAGCGGTCTCAATGTGGAGCTCGCGCAGAACCTGCGCCTGCGTGGCATCGCCGACCAGCGTGAGCCAGCCTTTGGCGGAATAACGCGCCAGCTTGGCTTCGTCGGTGTCAACGATGACAAATGGCAACGGCTTGCGCGCCAACTCGCGCGCCACGCTGCGGCCCACGCGTCCGGCGCCGCAGATGATGAAATGGTCGGTCAAGCGGCTGATCTCGCGGTCCATGCGTCTCCTGCCGAAAACCGATTGTAGCTCGAATTCCAGCAAAGCCTGCGTCGCAGC